>NZ_PSLG01000069.1:0-10478 GCF_040289485.1 Thermoflexus sp. | reverse complement strand
GCTTTCGCCAGTCCGCTCCCAATTTCCATGGATCCTCTTGACAAGGCCGCTTATCAGCGCAGCGACCCGGGCGCGGGTGCTGACGGCGGCGGCCCAGTTGAACTACCGGCCGCATGCCGGGGCCCGTCATTTGGTCCGCGGCCGTTCGGATGTCATCGCCCTCGTCCTCCGCCAGACCCCGGATCAGGTTTTCGCCGACGCCTTCCTCCCCGAGGTGCTGCGCGGGCTGAGTCAGGTGCTGCGGGAGGAGGGGCTGCATCTGTTGGTTTTTCCCCTCGCTCCCGACCACCCCCCTGAAGCCACGCGGATCTTGCGGCAGGAGCGCCGCGTGGATGGGCTGATCCTCTCCGGGCCGCGCTTCGAGGATCGGCCCTGGCTGGACCGCTGGGCGCGGGAAGCCCCGGTGGTCCTGTTGGGCCACCTGGCGGGCAGCGACCTCCCCTCGGTGGACGTGGACAACGTGGAGGCGGCCGCCAGGGCCACCCGCCATCTGCTGACCCTGGGCCACCGGCGGATCGGGCTGATCACCAACGCGCCGCTCTCCTACACGGCCAGTTACGAGCGCTGGCAGGGCTATCGGCAGGCCCTGGAGGAGGCCGGCGTGCCCTACGACGAGCGCCGGGTGGCCTTCGGGGCCTTCACCCCGGCGAGCGGGGCGGCCGCGATGGAGCGGCTCCTGGCGCTTCCCGACCCGCCCACGGCGGTGTTCGTGGCCAGCGACGTGGTGGCCTTCGGGGCGCTGCAGGCCCTGCGGCGGCGCGGCCTGCGGGTCCCCGAGGACGTGGCCCTGGTGGGCTTCGACGACGTCCCCCTGGCCGCCTATGTGGATCCCCATTTGACCACGGTGCATTTGCCGGCGGAGGCTCTGGGGCAAGAGGCAGGGCGGCTGTTACTCCAATGGATGCGGGAGGGCCGGCCTCCCATGGCGCAGATCCGGCTGGCCACCGGGCTGGTCATCCGTCAATCCTGCGGCGCAGGAGGTGAGCCATGAAGCGGATCGGTTCGGCATGGATCCCCCTGATGCTGCTGCTGGGCGCCTGCGTGCCGGCCGCCACCCCCACCCCGGAGCGCATCGTGGAGACCCGGGTGGTGGAGAAGCCGGTCGAGAAGACGGTGGAGGTCACCAAGGTGATCCCCACCCTCACGGTCATCGGCCCGTGGGCCGGGGCGGAGATGGACCAGTTCGTCCCCGTCTTGAAGGCCGCCAAGCAGAAACTGGGCCTCCAGATCCGCTACCGGATCTACCGGGCGGAGGACCTCGCCAAGGTCCTGCCTCCCCAATTCGAGGCCAAACAGGCCCCCGGTGACGTGATCTTCATGTGGGAGTGGTGGATCCGGGAGAACAAGGACCACGCCGTCGACCTGACGGACCTATGGCAGAAGGAGGCCGGCGCCTTCGTGCTGCAGCCCACCCCTGTCGACGGCCGGATCTACGCCGTCCCCTACGTCCTCTGGGTCAAGCCGGGGTTCTGGTATAAGAAGTCCTTCTTCCAGAAGCACAACCTGCAGCCGCCCACCACCTGGGAGGAGTTCCTGGCCCTCCTGGACAAGATCGCCGCTATCCCGGGGATCAAGAAGCCCATCATCACCGGGGACGGGGTGGGCTGGCCGGTGGGCGACATCGCGGAGCATTTCCTGATCGCCTTCGGCGGGCCCGCGCTCCAGCAGGACCTCATCGCCGGGAAGGTGAAGTTCACTGACCCCAAGATCCGCGCCATCTTCGCCGAGCGGCTGGTGCCCCTGCTGGGCAAGTATTTCAGCGACCCGGTGGAATGGACCCAGGCCATCGACTTGTGGTGGAACGAGGAGTACGGCCTGTTCTTCATGGGGAACTGGCTGACAGGGATGGTGAAGGATCCCAACGACCTGGGGGTCTTCCCGCTGCCCGGCACCCGGGGCGTGGTGGGCGGCACGGACTGGGCCTTCATCCCCAAATACAGCGAACACGTCGAGGCCGCCAAGCAACTCATCGCCTTCATGATCAGCAAAGAGGGGATGGTGCTCCGGGCCCAGCAGGGCGGCAAACTGGCCAGCCGCAAGGACGTCTCGCCGGAGGTCTATCCGCCCGCCGACCGGGCCCTGGCGGAGGCCCTGGCCAAGGTGGAGCAGCCCACGGTGCCCGACCTGGACGACGCGGTGGGCGGGAAGTGGCAGAGCCTGTTCTGGGACCAGATGAAGCTCCTGTGGGTCCGACCCCAGATGCTGGACAATGTCCTCCGGCGTCTGGACGCGGAGTTCCCCGCTCGATGAGCGCGCGGCGTTCGGGGGGGCAGGCGGCCCTCCGCCTGCCCCCCACGGGGAGAGGGGGGACAATGCGGGGCGGACGGATCCGACGGTGGATGCGGCGCTGGGGGGCCTTCCTGGCCTTCACGGGCCCCGCCCTCCTGCTGATCGCCGGCCTGATCATCCGGCCGGCCGTCGAGACCATCGCCCTGAGTTTCACCGACAAGCGGGGGGCCTTCGTCGGCCTGCGGAACTTCGCCGAGGTCCTCTCGGATCCGGAGACCTTCAACCTCACGGGCTTCCCGCCGGGGCCGCCTCCGTGGGGCTCCCTGGTCCACAACGCCGTCTGGATCCTGCTCCATCTCCCCCTTACGGTGGGTCTGGGGCTGCTGCTGGCCGTGCTGCTGGAGCGGGCGCGGGGGGCCACCCTGATCCAGTCGATCATCTTCCTGGGGATGGTCACCCCCATGATCGTCGGCGGGGTGATCGTCCGGTTCTTGTTTGATGAGAACGCGGGGATCCTCCCGGCCCTCATGCGGGCCATCGGCCTCACGGCCTTGGGGCGGAGCTGGACGGCGTATCCGGAGACAGCGTTGCTGGCCCTGATCCTGGGCTCCGTCTGGCTCTGGACAGGCTTCAGCATGATCCTTTACAGCGCCAGGCTGTCCACCATCCCCCGGGACTACTATGAGGCGGCGGCTGTGGACGGGGCCGGCCCGCTTCAGCAGTTCTGGTATATCACCCTCCCCAGCCTGCGGCCGGTCACCACCGTCATCGTGGCCATGACCATCCTCTGGGAACTGAAAATCTTTGACCTGGTCTACACCGCCACCCTGGGGGGGCCGGGCGGGGCCACCATGGTCCTCGCCCTCCAGATGTATCTTTACGCCTTCCAGGCCCTGGCCTTCCCCCAAGCGGCAGCGGTGGCCACCCTGCTCACCCTCCTCACCCTGATCGTCGGCCTCTGGTTTGTGCGGACGATGCGTTCGGCGGAGTGAGGGGCCATGGGGCGCCGCGGACGGAGGCTCGGATTGAACCTCGTGGCCTGGGGGGCGGGCCTGATCTGGATCATCCCCTTCGTGGGGATCCTGATGAGCGCCCTACGGCCCCAGAGCGAACTCATCCACGGCTGGTGGCAATTCTCCTCGTTCACCGTGTCCTGGGAGAACTTCCTCAAGGCGTGGAACCACCCCACCGCCCCCATCGGGCAGGGGATCCGCAACTCCCTGCTGGTGGTGATCCCCTCCACCCTCCTGCCGCTGTTCCTGGGGGCCATGGCCGCCTACGCCTTCCTGCGGGTGGAGGTGCCCATCCGGGATCCCCTCTTCCTCCTGATCGTGCTGCTCATGGCTGTCCCCCAGCAGATGGTGGCCGTGCCCCTCTTCCGCCTGATGCGGGACCTGGGGCTCATTAACCACTACCTCGGCCTGATCCTGGTGCACACCGCCTGGGCCCTCCCCTGGGTGATCCTCTTCCTGCGCAACTATTTCTCGACCCTCCCGCCGGAGATCGAGGAGGCAGCCAGCCTGTACGGGGCGAGCCGCTTCCAGATCTTCCTGCGGATCATCCTGCCCCTGAGCCTGCCTGGCCTGGCCTCCGCGGCCGCCCTGCAACTGACCTGGGCCTGGAACGATTTCTTCATGGCCCTCATCCTGATCTACGACCCGGACAAACTGGTGGCCACCCAGCGCATCCCCCTCCTGCGGGGGCAATACCATATCGACTGGGGGACCCTGACCGCTGCCTCGATCCTCACCATGGGCGTGCCGATCCTGGTCTTCGCCCTGCTCCAGCGCTACTACATCCGTGGCCTGATCGGCTGGACGTTGAGGTGAAAGACGCGGGGCCTCCGACAAGGAGAAACCGCCGGGTGCTGCCCATCACCGCCACGGCCTTCGGCGGCGAGGTGGCAGGTGATCAAAGGGGACGAGGCCTTCTTCCGCGTCACCAAAGCAGCGACGCGGTTACGGGCCCTGCGCGCGCTGCTGGGGGCCTGAGGCCGTCGGCCGGTTCCGCCCTTCGGGCCCTCTGGGCTATGATGGGAGGAGAAGCCCATCGCCCGGAGGAGGCCCTATGAAAGCCGTGATCCCGGTCGCCGGGTTCGGCACCCGCCTGCGGCCGCACACCTACAGCAAGCCCAAGCCCCTGATCAACGTGGCCGGCAAGCCGTTCCTGGGCTACGTCCTGGAGCGGCTGGCCGCCCTGAACCCGGAGGAATACATCTTCATCGTCGGCTACCTGGGGGAGCAGATCCAGCACTATGTGGACACCACCTACCGGCTGCCGGCCCGTTACGTGGAGCAGAAGGAACTGCTCGGCCAGGCCCACGCCCTGTGGCTGGCCCGCGACCACATCGATGGGCCCATCGTCATCCTCTTCGCTGACACCCTCTTCGAGGCCGACCTGCGGGACCTGGATCAGATGGACGCCGACGGGGTCGCCTTCGTCAAAGAGGTGGAGGACCCGCGCCGCTTCGGAGTGGTGGAACTGGACGCCCGAGGGTATGTCACCCGCTTCGTCGAGAAGCCCACCAGCATGGAGAACCGCCTGGCGGTGATCGGGATGTATTACATCCGCAACGGCCCCTTGCTGGTGAAGGCCTGCGAGGAACTGATGGCCCGGGGGATCCGGACGCGCGGGGAATACTTCCTGACCGACGCCCTGAACGTCTTCCTGGAATACGGCCAGCGCCTGCGGGTCCGCGAGGTGAACGTCTGGGTGGATTGCGGGACCCCGGAGGCGGTCCTGGAGACCAACCGCTATCTGCTCGCCCACGGCCACGACAACTCCCGGGAGGCCCAGCGGGAGGGGGTGGTTATCCTCCCGCCGGTCTTCATCTCCCCCTCCGCCCACGTCCGCCACGCCGTGATCGGCCCCTACGCCACCATCGCCGACGGCTGCTTCATCGAAAACGCTATCATCCGGGACTCCATCGTGGACAGCGGGGCGCGCATCGTCAACGCCATCCTGGAGGGCTCCCTCATCGGCCGCGACGCCTACGTGGGCGGCCGGTTCCGTCGCTTCAACGTCGGCGACTCCTCCAGCATCGACTTCACCTGAGGGCTGGGCCCCGACTTGTAAAGAGGGGCCCTTGGGGTTATAATATGAATTTGCGGCCAGGGCGTTCCCTCCGAACGCCGGCCGTGGATGGTTCGGACCTTTCTTCGCTGAATGGGCAATCAAATAGGCAGCCGTTCCGGCTTTTGGCATGCGTCGGACCTCCGCCGATGGTGCCGGGTGCGGAACCCGTGCTGCCTATTTGCTTTGTAGGGGGCGGTGCGAGCGGAGCCGCTCCTGAAACGACGCCGGGAGGCGTCGACCACATTCCGGGGAAAGGAGGTGAAGCATGGCGGGGGGGATGCTGACCCTCGGGCGCCCGGAGCTGGCCCGGCTCCTGCGCGCCATCCTGCGGGAGGAGGACCCCTGGCAGGCCGCCGGCACCGCCGGGCTGCCCTTCCCACGGGTGGTCGAAGGGATCCGGCAACTGCTGGCGGCGGGGGCCTTGGCTTTCGACGGGAAGCGCCTGCAGCTGACAGAGAGCGGCCACGCCCTGGCCCGCGACCTGGGCGTCACCGTGGCCCCCGATCCCCGGTGCCGGTCCTGCCAAGGAACCGGGGTGGATCTGGGCTTCCTCCGAGAGGTGGCCCAGCGGTATGAGGCGCTGGTCCAGGGCCGTCCGGAGCCCCTTGCGGCCTACGACCAGGGCTACCAGACCACCGACTCGGTGCTGCGCCGGGTGGCCCTCATGGTTGCCCAAGGCGACGTGGAGGACAAGGAGATCCTGGTGCTGGGCGACGATGACCTGGCCAGCCTGGCCCTGGCCCTGACCGGGTTACCCCGCTCGGTCGTGGTGATCGAGATCGACCAGCGGCTGTGTGCCTTCATCGAACAGGCCGCCCGCCGGGCCGGCCTGAACATCACCGTCTATTGCCGCAGCCTCACCGAGCGCCTTCCCCCCGAGCTCCTGGGCCGCTTCGACGCCTTCCTCACCGATCCCACGGAGACCGAGCACGGCCTCCTCCTTTTCTTGGACAAGGGCTTCATGGGCCTCAAGCGGGGGGAGGGCCACGCGGGCTACTTCGGGATCACCCGTATCGAATCCAACATCGCCAAGTGGCACGTCTGGCAGCGGGAACTGCTGACCCGGCACGCCATCGCCTTCACCCACATCCTGCCGGACTTCAGCCTCTACGCCAACTGGGAGGAGCCCGACGAGCAGCCGATCCCGGGCCTGCCGCCCTTCGCCCGTCCGTCGCCGACCCCGTGGTACCGCTCCACCTTCTTCCGGGTGGAGACCCTGCCGGAGTTCCAGCCGCCAGAGGATTACGTGATCGAGGGGGGGCGGGAACTGTATGAGGACGAGGACGCCATCGACAAGGTGTGGCGGAGCCCGGACGTGGATCAGGCCCTCACGGCCTCGGTGATGACGCCGGCCCCCACCCCCTTTCCAACCTCCCTCACCCTGGGCCGGCACATCATCGCGGAGTTCTGGAAGTGCCAGAACCGGGAGCCCCTGCGGCGGCTCAAGCAGGTGCTGGAGCACGCCACGCGCAAGGCCGGGGCCACCCTGCTCAACATGAAGATCCACCGCTTCGTCCCTGACGGGTTCTCGGCGCTGGTGCTGCTGGCGGAGTCCCACATCTCCTTGCACGCCTGGCCGGAATATGCCTACGTGGCGGTGGATGTGTTCACCTGCGGGGAGGCGGACCCGGAGGTGATCATCGAGGAACTTAAGGCCTACCTGCAGCCGGCCGAGTCGGCCCAGATCACGCTGGAACGGGGGCTGGGGCCGCTGATGGTCCTCCCCGCCCCTCCCCCGGAGGCCGAGGCCTCTTCCCTGCGGACCCCTTCGCTGCCCCTGAGTGTGTGAGCCGATGGGGAAGGGGGCGGGTCTGGGATCCGCCCCCTTCCTCCAGGGCACAGGCGCCCCCCCTCAGGCGCCTTTCCTCCCCTTGGCCGTCAACGCCTCGATGGCCCGATGGAGGATGGCGATCTGGTCCTCCACGTCCAGCGGCCGGGTGGGCAGCAAGACGCTGAAGACCGTCCCTCCCGCCTCCTCGGCGCGGATGAAGAGATCCCCCCCGAGGGTCTGGGCCGCCCGCTTGGCGATCCCCAGGCCCATGGCCATGGGGTCCGGCCCCAGCCGGCCCGACGGAGGGGACACATCCTCCGAGATGCCCTCGTTCCACCGAGCCAGCACCTCCGCCGGGAGCGCCAGCCCGCGGTCCACCAGTTCCACCACCAGGATCGGCTCACAGACCCGCCCTCCGATCTCGATCGCGTCGCCCTCCCGGGCGAGATGGAGCAGGAACTCCAGCAGCATACGCAAGATGTAAGAAACATACGGCCCGTCGACGGCGGTCCCAGCGGCCTCCGGATCCAAGGCGGCCTGGACCCGGAAGGATCCCGCTGCGAGGCGAGGCTCCAGCGCTCGGATCAGATCCTGGACGAGGGCACCCAACGGGACCGGCTCCGCGAAGGCGAGGGGGTGGCGCTGGAGCTCGGCGAAGGCGGAGAGGGGAGCCAGGTAGTCCACGATGCGGTAGGCGCTGCGCAACGCGGCCTCGATGGATTTCCGGGCCTCCGCCTCCACGGGGGCTTGGACCAGGGCTGCCTCCAGGAAACCGATGACCAGGCTCAGAGGCTGGCGCAGTTCGGAACTCACCCGGGCGACGAAGGCGGTTTTCATCTCGTCCAGATCTCTCAGCCGCCGGGAGAGCCGCTCCGCCTCCTCGCGGCGGGAGCGCTCCTGCTCATACAGCCCCCGAAGCTCCCGGAGGGCCGAGAGGACCTGATGCTCCAGGCGGGCAAGCCATTCGTCCGGCGTCTGATGCGGGTGCCCCATCGAAAAGCCCCCTGTCTGCCAGGGAGTCTCTTCTATTGTAGCAGATGTTGAAGAGAAACAACCATCCGCCCGGAGGATGTGGGGAAGGGCAAGGGTTTCGATTCGCCGGGCAGTGGCCTAAAATGGGGGGGCCCGCCCCCGCCGGGGGCGAGAGGTTTTCTTGGATCCTTCGACGGAACGGGGAGCGCCAGGGATGCGGCGCCTTCGGATCGGGTGGCTTTCCTTCGGGGAAGCCGAGGCGATGCGCCTGGCCCACGACGCGACCATCATCGCCATCGGCAACGTCGCCAGCCGCCTCATCGGCCTGCTCCGGGAGACGGTCAAGAGCAACCTCTTCGGCTCCAGCGGCCCCTTGAGCGCCTTCGAGGCGGCCGCCGTCGTGCCCGTCCAGCTCTACGACCTGCTGATCGGCGGGATGGTCAGTTCGGCCATCGTGCCGGTGTTCCGCGAATACGCCGATCGGACGTCGGAGCTCCGCCGGCTGGCAGGCGCTGTCTTGGTGTGGACGTGGACGGTGATGGCCCTGGCGGTGGTGCTGGTGGCCCTCGGGGCCCGGCCGGTGGCCTGGCTGTTGGCCGGCGGCCTCGATCCAGAGCTGCTGGCCCTGACCGCGCGGCTGCTGCGCCTGACAATCCCAGCGGTCTGGTTCATCGCGACGGCGGGGGTGATCAGCGGGCTCCTCCAGGCCTTCCAGCGGTTCACCCTGCCGGCCTTCACGGCCGCCGCCTTCAACGCCGCCATGGTTGGGGCGGCTTTGCTGCTCGGCCGACGGCTGGGGGTGACCGCCCTGGCCTTGGGGATGGTCGCCGGGGCCGTCCTCCAGGTCCTGCTGCAACTGCCGGCCCTGCGGGACCTCTGGCCGCGGCCGGCTCTCTATCACCCGGCCCTCCGCCGCATCCTGCTCCTTTACCTACCCGTGGTCTTCGGGCTGGCCGTCAACCAGATCGCCATCCTGCTGAGTTACCACCTGGCCTCCCGCACCGGCCCCAACAGCATCGCCTGGATGCGCTACGCCACCACCCTCGTCCAGTTCCCCCTCGGCCTGGTGGTCACCGCCATCTCGGTGGCCATCCTGCCCCGCCTCTCCCGGCTGAGCGCCGAGGCCCGCCGGGGCGACGGAGACCTGGAGCCCTTCCGGTCCACCCTGGCCACCGGGCTGCGGATGGTCCTGGTCCTCATCGTCCCCGCCGCCTTCGGCCTCTACGTGCTGGCCGAGCCGGTCATCGGCCTCCTGTTCCAACACGGCCGCTTCACCGCCGCGGACACCGCAGTGGTGGCGGGGGTGCTGCGGGGCTATCTCCCCGGCCTGATCTTCGCTGCGGTGGACCAGCCGCTGGTCTTCGCCTTTTACGCGCGGCAAGACACCTTCACCCCCGCGGCGGTGGGGTTGCTGTGCAACGTGGGGATCTACCTCGCGGCCGCCCTGGCCCCCACGCTCTTCCGCCCGCTGCAGGTCACGGACCTGGCAGTGGCCAACTCGGTGCAATGGGCGGCCCACGCCACGATCATGGGGATCATGCTGTGGCGGCAGATCGGGCCCATGGGGGCCTACGGCCTGGGCCGGCTGGCCTTGCGGGTGTTCCTGGCCGCGACGGTGATGGCCCTGGGGTTGGCCCTCCTGCAGGACCGGCTGCCCGGGGCGGCCGCCTCCCAGGGGCTGGAGGCCCTGCGCCTCCTGGCCGCCGGCAGCGCCGGCCTCCTACTCTATGGCGGCACCCTGGTCCTGCTCAGCCGCGCGCCGCGCGGACGCCCCTCACCGGCCCGATGATTTCCAAGGGATGCGCCGCGGAAAGGTGCGGGAGGAGCAGGAGAAGACGAGGTGGCCCGCCGGGGCCGGGCGGGCCTCATTCCACGGAGAGGATGCGGAAGGTCAGAACGCCGGCCGGGGCCTGGACCGTCACCACCTCCCCCGGTGCCCGGCCCAGCAAGGCCTGGCCCAACGGGGATTCATACGAGATCCGCCCTTGGGTGGGATCGGCCTCCGCCGGCCCCACCAGGATATAGGTCTCCGGCGCGCCGCCGTCCTCCGCGATGGTGACCCGCGAGCCCAGGCGCACCCGGCCGTCCGTCGAGGGCTGGACTTCGATGAGCACGGCGTTGTTGAGGAGGGCCTCCAGCATCCGGATCCGGCCCTCGATGAAGGCCTGTTCCTCCTTGGCAGCATGGTAGTCTGCGTTCTCCGAGAGATCGCCCTGCTGGATGGCGAAGCGCAGGCGCTCGGCGATCTCCCGGCGCTTGACGGTGCGCAGGTATTCCAGTTCCTCCTCCAGTTGGCGCTTGCCTTCGGGCGTCAAGTAGATCGGTCCGACGGCCGCCATCCGGACAACCTCCTGAAGGTCCTGCAGATCCAGCCGCCCCGGTGCGCAAAGACGAGGCCCCACGCTCGAAGCGGGGGGACGGCGAGCCGACC
>NZ_PSLG01000003.1:0-70039 GCF_040289485.1 Thermoflexus sp. | reverse complement strand
TGGGGACCGCCAGCGGCTCCCGCTCTGCCCGGGCGATCCGCCCCATCCCCAAGACGACCTCGCCGTCATACATCACGGCCGCCTGGCCCGGGGTGATGTCCCGCAGGGGCTCGTCGAAGACCACCCGCGCACGGCGATCGGGGAGGGGGATGATGGTGGCGGGCACCTCCCGGCCCCGGTAGCGGATCCGCACGGTGGCCCGGAAGGGACTTGGGGGCACCTCGCCGCTGATGAAGTGCACGCCCTCCAACAGGCAGGCCCGGCGTCCCAGTTCCTCCGCCGTCCCCACGATCACCGCGTTCTCCTCCGGATCCAGATCGACCACATACAGGGGAACCCCCGCAGCGATCCCCAGGCCCCGGCGTTGGCCGATGGTGTAGAAGGCCAGGCCCTGGTGCTGCCCCAGGACGCGACCCTGCGTGTCCCGGATCGGCCCCGGGCGCAGCGCCTCCGGGGCATGGCGACGCAGGAAAGCCCGGTAATCCCCATCGGCCAGGAAACAGAGGTCCTGGCTCTCCGGCTTCTCCGCCACCGGGAGGCCGAACCGCCGGGCCAGCGCGCGCACCTCCTCCTTGGTGTATCCGCCCACCGGGAACATGGCGTGGCGCAGCTCCCACTGCCCCAGCACCGAGAGCACATAGGACTGATCCTTCCGGGGGTCCACGCCCCGCAGCAATTGCATCTTCCCCCCGACCTCGCGGACGCGGGCGTAGTGGCCGGTGGCCAGGAACTCGGCCCCCAGGGCCAGGGCGCGGCGGAGCAGCCAGTCGAAACGGACCAGGCGGTTGCAGCGCAGGCACGGGTTCGGGGTGCGCCCGGCGACGTATTCGGCAATGAAGAAATCCACCACCGTCTTCTTGAAGAACTCCGAGACGTCCAGCACGTAGAAGGGGATGCCCAGGCGCTCGGCCACCTGGTAGGCCAGTTCCATGTCCTCCAGGGTGCAGCACCGGTTGGTCGAGGCGCCCGCCTCCCCGCCCTCGCTCCAGAGGCGCAGCATGATGCCGATCACCTCAACGCCCTGTTCCACCAGCAGGGCGGCGGCGACGCTGCTGTCGACACCGCCGCTCATGGCCACCACCACGCGCGTCATGGCCTCCCCTTCGCCCGGAAAGACATCGTTCCCCTATGGGAGCGTCCGGCCCGCCGGCGAGACCCCCTCCACCACCAGCGCCGGCCGCCCCCGCAGCGGAACCCCCCCGCGCCGCATCACCGGAGCACCGCCTCCATCTGACGCAGCCGGGCGACGGCCCGAGGGAGGATCTCCAGCACCGCGTCGACGTCCTCGCCCGTGTTGGCCTTGCCCAGGGTCAGGCGCAGAGAGCCCACCGCCCACTCGTGGGGCAAGCCCATGGCCCCGAGGACCTCCGAGGGCTCCGGCCGGCCGCTGGTGCAGGCCGACCCCGTGCTGGCCGCGATCCCCTCCACATCCAGGGCCAGCAACAGTTCCTCCCCGTTGATCCCCTTGAACACGAAACTGGCGTGGTGCGCCAGCCGCTCCGTCGGATGGCCGGTCAGGCGGGCGTCCGGCACCCGCTCCAGGATCCCCCGGATCAGCCGGTCGCGCAGCCGCCGCAGACGGGCGTTCTCGCTCTCCCGGGCCTCCTGGGCCAGGCGCAGGGCGGTCGCCAGCCCCACGATCCCCGCCACGTTGACGGTGCCAGCCCGCCGGCCCCGCTCATGGCCCCCGCCGGTCAGCGGGGAAAGATAGGGGGTGCCCTGGCGGATGTAGAGCAGGCCGACCCCCTTCGGCCCGTAGAACTTGTGAGCGGAGAGGGTCATCAGATCCACCCCCAGGCGGTTCACATCCAGGTCCAGCATGCCGCCCGCCTGCACCGCATCTGTGTGGAAGGGGACACCCTTGGCCCGGGCGATGCGGGCGATCTCGGCGATGGGCTGGATGGTGCCCACCTCGTTGTTGGCATACATCACGCTGATGAGGACGGTGTCCTTGCGGATCGCCCGGCCCACCGCGTCCGGATCCACCATGCCGTGTTCGTCCACCGGCAGGTAGGTCACCTCGAAGCCGAAGACCTCCTCCAGTTGCCGCGCCGTGTTCAGGACGGCGTGGTGCTCCACCGAGGAGACAATGAGATGGTTCCCCCGCCCGGCGCGGCGCTGAGCGAAGGCCACCCCCCGCAGGGCCATGTTGTCGCTCTCGGTCCCCGAGCCGGTGAACACGATCTCCGTGGGGTGGCACCCCAGGATGGCGGCGACGGCCCGGCGGCTCTCCTCCAGGGCCTTGGCCGCCGCCCGCCCGAAACGATGGATGGAGGCCGAGTTGCCGTAGACCTCGGTGAAGTACGGCAACATGGCCTCCAACACCCGCGGATCCACCGGCGTGGTGGCCGAATGGTCTAGATAGATCGCCCGCCCCGCCATGCGACACCTCCCGCTGGGATCCCGCTCCGGGGGAAAGCGTTGACGCTTTCATTCTAAATCCCCTTCCCCGTCAGGGCCAGAACCCATCGCGCCGGCCCTCGCCGCCGCTAGGGATCCAACGCCCGGACCAGCCGCCAGAGGTCCAAAAACGCATGCGGCCCGGTCTCGGGCTGGGGTCCGAGCCGGGCCGCAGCAGGAAAGGAGGGGCCAGGGCAAGCGAACGCCAGGAGCGTGGGCGGCGATGGCGCTGCTTGCACTTTCTATCTTACCGAGACGGCCGGGACCTCGCAGTGACAAATGTCACCCTTTGGGGATGACGCTCCTCATTCAAAATCGGGGGGTGGATCTGCCAGGGCCTCGGGCGCTTTCTCCAGGATGGCCCCGAAGGCCCCGTCCATGGCGTGGACATGGGGGAGGACCCGGTAGAAGCCCTCGGCGTCCACGAAGGGGGTGGGGACCTTCCCGCGGGCGGGGACCAGGCGGAACTCCGGGTGGTTCCGCAGGAAGGCGTAGATCTGCTCCTCGTTCTCCTCCGGCTCCAGGGAGCACGTGCTGTAGATCAGCCGTCCCCCGGGCCGGAGCATCCGGGCGGCCGCCTCCAGCAACGCGCGCTGAAGGGCCGTCAGGCCCTCCAGGTCCGCCTCCTGCCGATGCCAGCGGGCGTCGCTGCGCCGGGCCAGCACCCCTGTCCCCGTGCACGGCGCATCGATCAGGATGCGGTCCGCCCAGGGCGGCAGGAACGGCCGACGACCGTCCGCCTGGACCGGCCGGATGCAGGTGAACCCCATGCGCAGGGCGTGCTCGCGCAACCGCCGCAGGCGGCCGAAGTGGCGGTCGGCAGCGATCAACCATCCGCGATCCCCCATGAGTTCGGCGATCTCGGTGGTCTTCCCGCCCGGGGCGGCGCACAGATCCAGCACCCGCAGGCCCGGCCGCAGGTCCATCAGGTAAGGCACCAGGGCCGCCGCCTCGTCCTGGGCGATCACTTTCCCCTCCTGGTAAAGGGGCCAGGCCGCCAGGTCCATCCCCCCTTCTACCAGGATCACATAGGGATGATATGGGCTGGGCCGCGCCCGCCGGCCCTGTTCCTCCAGCGCCTGCTGCACCGCCTCGGGGGTCGCCCGCAGCCGGTTCACCCGCAGGCTGAGGGGGCGCGGCCGGTTGTTGAAGGCGCAGAGGGCCCGCGCCCCCTCCACCCCATAACGGGCCACCCAGCGGCGCACCAGCCATTCCGGATGGGAATACCGGACCGCCAGGTGGGCCACCGGATCCTCTTTCAACGAGGGGAAAGGGGCCGGCTCCTGCCCCCGCTCCAGGCGGGCGGAGATCCGCCGGAGGACCGCGTTCACCAGGGCTGCCGCCCCCTCCCCGGCGACAACCCGGGTCACCTCGACGGTCTCGTGGACGGCCGCCCAGCGGGGGATCCGATCGAGAAACATCAATTGATACAGGCCCAGCCGCAGCGCGTTCCGGACCCAGGGGTCCAGGCGTGCCAGCCCCCCGCGCACATCGTGCGCCAGCACCCAGTCCAGGGTCTTGCGCCAGATGGTCACCCCGTCCACCAAGGTGGTCAGCAGGTCCTGATCGCGGGGGGAAAGGTCGGCTTCCCGGCGGATGGCCTGGAGCACGTAATCGGCGTAGGCGGCGCGCGTCTCGATCCGGTGGAGCGCGCGCAGCGCGTGGTAACGGGCCGGGGATCGAAGCGTTGGTTTCGCCGCCAACGGGACGCCCCCCTCGCCCAAGGATACGCCTTTCCATCTCACCCGCCCGGCGCGGCGGCCGTGGGCGGGACCACCGTCCGGTAGATGGCCCGCGCCCCTGCCGCCCGCAGGGCTTGGGCCACCGCTTCCATCCGCTCAGGGGGCACCAGGGCGATGATGTTCCCGCCCCGCCCACCCCCGGTCAACTTGGCCCCCAGCGCCCCCGCCTGGCGCGCCGCGACGACCAGGCGGTCCAGCGCCGGCGCCGACACCCCCAGCTCGACCAGCAACCGATGGTTCACGTCCAGCAGCCCGCCCAGCCCCTCCAGGTCCCCGATGGCGAGCCGGGCCTCGGCCTCCCAGACCAGGGCGGCGATGGCGTCGAACAGGGTCTCATAGCGGGCGGGTTCCGCTGCCCAGCCGGCCCGGACGGCTGCCACGGTCTCCCGGGTGGGGCTAGGGATCCCCGAATCGGCGATCAGCAGGGGGAGCGGGCGGGCGATGGTGAAGAAGACCGGGGCCTGGCCGCGAACGAACCGGAGGGGCCGTTCATAAGCGATCACCGTGTTGTCGATCCCGCTCGGCGTGCCGTGGTGGAGTTTCTCCACCTCGTACACCAGCGCGGCGATCACCGCAGGGTCCGTCGGCCGTCCGAACCATCGGAAGACCGCCCGGATGAGGGCGGTGGCCACGGCCGCCCCGCTCCCCAGCCCGCCGGCGATCGGGAGCGCCGACCAAAGGACCAGCCGGAGGTCCGGCTCCGGAACGTCCAGGTGCGCCAGCGCCAGGCGGACCGCCCGCGCCAGTGGGGAATCAGCGGGGGCGGTCGTCAGCCGCAGGATCTCCCCCAGGTCCCGGGCTTCGATCCAGCAACCGCTCCCCGGCGGCCCCGGCTCCGCCCGCACCCAGGCCCGCAGGCCGCAGACCGGCACGGCCAGGGCCGGCCGCCCGTAGACGACGGCGTGCTCCCCCAGCAGGATGACCTTGCCGCACGCGGAGGCTTCCACGGCTGTGGCGGGAGGCTTTTCCATCACCGGCCGTCCTCCGGCCCCTCGGGCTTGCGCGCCAGGATCCCGACGAAGCCTGCCTCCCGATGAAACCCCCACCGGGGCTCCTCCTCCCGGATCTCTGAGCGATCCGGGGATTGAAAGAGGGTGGCCGTCCAGGCCTCGAGGGCGAAGCCGGCCCGGTGGAGCCACTCCTCCACCTGGCCCCGGCGGTAGAAGCAGGCCGCCGCGTAGAACGGATGGCCCTGGCGGGCCTTCTCCTGATAATGGGCCGCCCACGGGCTCTCCGCCAGGATGAGGCCCAGCACCAGGCCGCCGCCCGGGCGCAGGACCCGCTGGGCCTCCCGCAGGAGCGCCAGGGGGTCCTCGACGAAGCAGAGGGTGACCACCACCAGCACCCCACCGAAAGCCCCCTCCCGGAAGGGCAGGCGCTCCCCGACCGCTTGGACCCCGAGGATCCCCCGTTGTGCCGCCCGGCGCAGTGGGGCATGGGCCGGATCCACCCCGAAGGGCACGCCCAACGCCTGAGCGAACCGCCCGGAGCCCACGCCCACCTCCAGCCACGGCCGGGGACACCTGGCCATCAGCGGGGCCAGGGCCCGCACCTCCGATCGGTAGGCTCCGCGCCCGACGGGGCCCTCATACCACGCGTCGTAGCGGTCCGCATACGGTTCGAACAGATACGCGGTGGCCATCCTCTCCTCCTTCCCGGTTTCCGTTCCCGTCAAGGGGACGCCGCCAGGGCACGGGCGATCTGGGCGGCGACCCGTGCGTTCTCCACCAGGAGGGCCCGGTTGACGGCCACCGTCTCCCCCTCGGTGCGCTCAGCGATCCGCCGCAGCAGGAAGGGGGTGACCTCCCGCCCCTGCAGGCCGGAGGCCGCGGCCTCCGCCAGCGCTTCGTGAATGACCTGCTCCAGCCGATCGGCCGGCACCGCCCATGCAGGGGGCGGGGGGACGGCCACGAGGAGCCCCTTCCCCCCCAGGGCCCAGTGGATCCGGGCGATGGCCGCCGCTTCCGCCGCCGAATCCACCCGGGCGTCCACCGGGAGCCCGCTGGAGGGGCTGTAGAACGCCGGGAGGTCCGCCGTCCCCCACCCCAGGATGGGGACGCCGTGGGTCTCCAACCACTCCCGGGTCGCCCGCAGGTCCAGGATCGCCTTCGCCCCGGAGCACACCACCACCACCGGCTCGGCGGCCAGGGTCGGCAGATCGTTGGAGACGTCGAAGGGCATCCCCCGGTGCACCCCGCCGATGCCCCCGGTTGCCACCACCGGGATCCCGGCCCGGGCCGCCGCCCAGACGGTGGCCGCCACCGTGGTGGCGCCCATCCGTCGCTGGGCCAGGGCGATAGCGAGATCCCGACGGCTGACCTTGAGGATCTCCTTCCCCTCCGCGAAGCGCGCGATCTCCGAGGGGCGCAACCCGATCACCACCTGCCCCTCCAGGATCCCGATGGTGGCGGGGATCGCGCCGGCCTCCCGCACCGCCGCCTCCATCTCCAGGGCCACCTCCAGGTTCGCCGGCCGGGGGAGGCCGAAGGCCACCACCACGGTCTCCAGGGCCACCACGGGCCGCCGCGCCGCCAGGGCCTCCTGGACGTGGGGGCCCAGCCGCATCCACGTTTCGATCATCCCGGCCCCCCTTCCACCCGCACCGAGACCACCCCGTCGTGCCACTGGAGCACCAGCCGTTCGCCGGCCTGGACCTGATCGGCGCGCGAGACCAGGCGTCCGTCCCACCGGCGCACGAGGACATAGCCGCGGGCCAGGACCGCCCGGGGGTTCAGGGCCTCCAAGCGGAGGCGGGCCCGTTCCAGCCGGCCCTCGGCCCCGCTCAGTTGTTGCCCGGCGGCGGCCCGGAGCCGCACGCGGAGAAGGCCCAGCCGCTGCGCCCGGGCGTCCAACTGGCGTTCCGGGGTGTGGGCCTGCAGGCGGGCGCGCCACACCTGAAGGGCCTGGGCCGCGGCCTCCAGTCGGTGGCGCATCGCCTGGTCCAGGCGGTCCCGCCACTGGAGGAGGTGGGCGGCGAGGGCCTCCCGGTCCGGGGTGGAACGCTCCGCCGCCGCCGAAGGGGTTGGGGCGTGGAGGTCGGCGGCGGCGTCGGTGAGGGTGAGGTCGATGGCGTGGCCGACCCCGGAGACCACGGGGACGGGGGAGGCGGCCACCGTGCGGACCACCCGCTCGTCGTTGAAGGCCCAGAGTTCCTCGTGAGAGCCGCCGCCCCGGGCGATGAGGATCAGATCGAGATCCTTCAGCCGGTAGAGGGCCTCCAGGGCCGCGACGATGGACGGAGGGGCATCCTCTCCCTGCACGGCCGTGGGGGAGAGGATCACCTCAGCCAGGGGCCACCGCCGGCGCAGGACGTTCAGGATGTCCCGCAGGGCAGCGCCGGCCGGCGAGGTCACGACGCCGATCCGTTTGGGGAAGGGAGGGAGCGGGCGCTTGCGGGCGGGGTCGAACAGCCCCTCGGCCTCCAGCTGCCGCTTCAAGGCCTCCAGGGTGAGGAAACGCTGCCCCAGGCCCAGGGGAAGCCAGCGATCCACGTAAAGCCGGCAGTCCCCGCGTTCCTCATAAAAGCCCACCCGCCCGTGCACCAAGATGGACTGCCCGTTGGCGGGGAGCCGGGGCATGCGGGCGGCGTGGGCCTTCCAGACCACACAGGTGATCTGGGCCCGTCCCTCTTTCAGGGAAAAAAAGATGTGGCCGGGGGCCGTGGCCCGCAGATCGCTCACCTCTCCCTCCACCCATAGGTCCTCCCACGCGAGGCGGCTCTCCACCACCTCCTTCAGGTGGGCCGCCAACTGGGAGACGGTCAGATACACCAGGGGGGCGGACGGCATGAGTTCCCATTCGCTCATCGGGCGGCGCTCCCCTCTGGGCGGGATCAGCGGGTCTCCGTCACCTTCTGCAGGCCCCGGGGCCGATCGGGGTCCAGGCCCCTCCGGCGGGCGAGGGCGACCGCGAACCATTGGCCTGGGATGACCGCCACCGCCGGGGAAAGCCATTCCGGGACCGGGGGCAGGGGGATGCGGACCTGGCCCCGGTCCAGCAAGCCGGGGTCGTCGCTGCACACGGTCAGGTGCGCTTCGCGCTCGCGAAGCGCGCGGGCCAGGCCTTCCATCTCCTCGCGGAAGGTGGGGCCGGCGGCGATCAGGAAGACCGGGAAGCCCGGCTCGACCAGGGCGATGGGGCCGTGGAGGAAATCCGCCGACGAATACGGCTCCGCCACCACGTAGGTCAATTCCTTCAGTTTGAGGGCGACCTCGAAGGCGGTGGCGTAATGGAAACCCCGCCCGATGACCACGCCGTGGGCCGCCCGCCACCAGCAGGCAGCAGCCTCCCGGGCCATCGCCTCGGTGTCCAGCGCCTGGCGCATGGCCTCCGGAAGGCTTTGGAGCTGCTCCCGCAACGCCGGGTCCTCCGTCCAGGCCACGGCCAGCATGGCCAGGGCGATCAACTGGGCGGTATACGTCTTGGTGGCGGCCACCGCCCGTTCCTCACCGGCCCGGAGGGGGAGCACCGCGTGGGCGGCCGTCGCGAGGGGGGAGCCCGGGTCGTTGGTGATGGCCAGGGTCCATCCGCCCTGGCGCCGGGCCTCCCGGATCACCTCCACGATGTCGGGGGAGCGGCCGGACTGGGAGATCCCGATCACCCACGCCCGGTGCAGCCGCGGCGGCCGCCGGTAGAAGGTGAAGAGGGAGGGCGTGGCCAGGGCGGCCGGCAGCCCAGTGAAGACGCTCAGGAGATACTGCCCGTAGCGGGCGGCGTTGTCGGAACTCCCCCGAGCGGCCAGCATCACCAGCGCCGGGTCGAAGCGCCGCGCGGCCGCGACGATCCGCCGCGCCTCCTCCCAGCCCTCCCGGATCAAGAGGGCCGCCCGTTCCGGCTGCTCGCGGATCTCCGCCTCCACCCACACCGATCGGCCTCCTCGGGGAAACGATGGCGATGGGTGCGCCGGGCCCGACCGCGGCCTCGTTGAGGCGCTCCCCCGAGCCGATTATACTTCAGTCCATCCGACCGTCGTCCCGGATCGGCACCTTTCCTAACCTGGAGGAGGCATCCACGATGGCAGCACAGGAGACCCTCCGTCGCGGGATGTGGTTTGAGGACCTGGAGGTCGGCTGGCGGGTCCGCACGCCCGGCCGCACCGTCACCGAGGCGGACATCGTGTTGTTCGCCGGCCTGTCGGGGGATTACACGCCGCTGCACACCGATGCGGAATACGCCCGGGGGACGCTCTTCGGGGAGCGGATCGCCCATGGCCTGTTGGGCCTCTCCATCGCCTCGGGCCTGGCCGCCCGCCTAGGCTTCCTGGAGGAGACCGTCGAGGCCTTCACCGGGCTGGAGTGGCGGTTCCGGGCGCCCATCCGGATCGGCGACACGATCCACGCGGAGATCGAGGTGGCCCAGAAACGGCCCGCCCCCGATGGGCGCTCCGGGTTCGTTGTCTTCAACGTGCAGGTGCGCAACCAGCGCGGCGAGATCGTGCAGAAGGGCCAGTGGACCCTGCTGGTCCGCGGGCGGGGGGTGACGGAAACCGAGGCAACACCCCCAAGCGGGGGATGATCCCCCAAATGGGAGAAAGGGGCCGCCGTCTGTTCTAAATTTTACAAGCAGGAGCGGTGCGATTATACTTTTGAAAAGCCTTCTCTGCCGGCGCGTGGGGGAGGCAGGCACCTGAGGTAGGGAGGCGTGGCCATGCCCAAACGGTTTGTCTCGTGGATGATCGGCGGGCCCCAGGGCAGCGGGATCAACGTCGCCGCTGAGACCCTGGCCAAGGCCTTCAGCCGCGGCGGCCTCTACGTCTTCGCCAATATCGAATACCATTCCAACATCATGGGCAAGCACAGTTATTATCGCGTCCGCGTGTCCGAGGAGCCCGTCCACGCGCCGGTCGACGAGGTCCACCTCCTGGCTGCCCTCGACGAGGAGACCCTCTTCGGCGACCACCACCACAACCCGGAGTTCCCCACCCACCGCGGCCACGTCCATGAGGTCGTCCCGGGCGGCGGGATCATCTACGACGCGGACCTGGGGGACATCCGGGGGCGCATCGGCCGCGACGACGTGCGCCTGTATCCGATCCCCTATTTCGATATGATCCGGAGGGCCCTGGAGCCCTTCGGCAAAGCGGCGGAGTACCGCCAGTACGATATCATGCGCAACACGGTGGCCCTGGGGGCCACCCTGGCGATCCTGGATTACGACCTCGAAGAGGTGGCCGGGGTGATCCGGGAGCAGTTCAAGGGCCGCCGGGCGCGAGTGGCGGACATGAACATCGAGGCCCTGCGGGTGACCTACGCTTACGTCCACGAGACCTTCGGCAACGACTTCCCCTGGAAGATCCGGAGGCGGGAGCGCCGGCCGGATCAGATCCTCATCCGCGGCGTGCAGGCGGTGGCCCTGGGGAAACTCCAGGCCGGCCTGGGCGTCCAGACCTACTACCCCATCAGCCCGGCCACCGATGAGAGCACCTACCTGGAGGCCGTCCAGGGCAAATACAACGTCGTGGTGATCCAGACGGAGGACGAGATCTCGGCCATCAACATGGCGGTGGGCGCCGCCCATGCCGGCGCCCGGGCCGCGACCTCCACCGCGGGTCCGGGCTTCGCCCTGATGCCCGAGGGCATCGGGTTCGCAGCCATCACCGAGGCCCCCGGCCTGGTGGTCTTCCTGTATCAGCGCGGGGGCCCCAGCACCGGCCTCCCCACCCGCACGGAACAGGCGGACCTAGGTTTCGCCCTGCACCCGGCCCACGGGGAGTTCCCCCACATCGTCATCGCCCCCGGCGACGTGGTGGAGGCCTTCTACGACAGCTTCGAGGCTTTCAACTGGGCCGACCGATACCAGATGCCGGTGATCGTCCTGGTGGACAAATACCTGGCCAGCAGCTACATCACGGTGCCCCGCTTCGACACCCGGGGCCTGACCATCGACCGCGGCGTCCAGCATCGGCCGGAAGGCCGCCCGGACGGCTACCTGCGCCACGCCGTCACGGAGAGCGGCATCTCGCCATGGGTCATCCCGGGCACCGAAGGGGTGATCTTCTGGACCACCACCGATGAGCACAACCCCAAGGGGCACATCTCCGAGGGGGTGATCCATCGCGTGGAGCAGATGGACAAGCGGATGCGCAAACTGGAGCAGGCCGCCCGGGAGATCCCGGACAGCAAGAAGTTCACCCTCCACGGCCCCGCCGAGGCCCATGTCACCCTGGTCGGCTGGGGGAGCACCAAGGGGGCCATCCTGGACGCCCTGGAGGAGCTCTCCGCCTTCAACGGGCTCACCTTCAACTTCCTGCAGATCCGAATGATGCGCCCCTTCCCCGCCGAGCCGGTGGCCGCCATCCTGCGGCGGGCCCGCCGGGCCATCCTCATCGAGAACAATTACTCCGGCCAGTTGGGGGATCTGATCCGGGAGCAGACCGGCTTCCGGATCCCCCAGAAGGTGCTCAAATACGACGGCCGTCCCTTCACGGTCAACGAGATCCTGGAGGGGGTGCGCCGGGCGCTGAACAGCGACGAGGAGCGCATCGTGATGATCTCCAGCGAAGCCCGGGAGGTGATCCCATGGCCTACGCGGTGAAGGATTATAAGACCGAGGTCTGGATCGACTGGTGCCCCGGCTGCGGAGATTTCGGGATCCTGAACGCGATCCACCAGGCGCTGGCCGCCCTGCAGCTCCCACCCCACCGGGTGGCGGTGTTCTCCGGCATCGGCTGCTCCGGGAAGACCCCCCATTACATCGGAACCTACGGGATCCACACCCTCCACGGGCGGGTGTTGCCGGTGGCCACGGGCTTCAAACTGGCCAACCCGGAGATGACCGTGATCGCCGTGGGCGGGGACGGCGACGGCTATGGGATCGGGGCCGGGTATTTCCTGGCCGCCGGGCGACGCAACGTGGACCTCACCTACATCGTTTACAACAACGGGGTCTACGGCCTGACGAAGGGGCAGGCCTCCCCCACCCTGCCGAAGGGCGCCCAGACCAAATCCCTGCCCGAGCCCAACTTGATGGAGGCCCTCAACCCCATCGCGGTGGCCCTGGGGGCGGGCTACACCTTCATCGCCCGCGGATACGCCTATGACGTGCGGCACCTGCGGGACCTCATCGTGGCCGCCATCCGGCACCGGGGCACGGCGTTGATCGACGTCCTGCAGCCCTGCCCGACCTACAACAACCTCTACACCCGGGAGTATTACAACGCCCGGGTTTACAAGCTCGAGGAGACCGGCTACGACCCCGTGGTGCACAACCCGGCGGACGAGCAGGAGATCATCACCAAGAAGGCGCAGGCCCTGGCCAAGGCCTACGAGAACGGCGAGCGCATCCCCATCGGCATCTTCTACCAGGTGGAGCGGCCGACGCTGGAGGACGAACTGGCCGCCCGGCTCCCCCACTGGGGCCAGCGGCTGGCCGATCTGGAGCCGATCTACCGCCGGGACCTCTCGCCGCTTTTCGAGGAACTGGCGTGAGCCGTCGCCCCCCGTCGCGGCGCTGATCGGAACAGGGCACCTCAGCCGGGCGCCCCCACCGCCTCCCGCCGGCGGAATTTCTCCCGATAGGCCGGCAGGGTGATCATGGGGGGGCGCTCGGCGTCGCCGATCTCCTCCACTTCCAAGTAGTAACGGCCCGGCTCGTGGCGGATCAGTTTCATGGAGCGGTTCACCTCCTCCAGGAGCCGGATCTTGTGGCGATCTTCCAACCGCCGGATGACGACCTGGATGATGGCGAAGGCCATCTTGGAGAGGGCCTCCAAATCCTGGTTGCGATGGATCCGCTCCTGGAGATCTACCTGGGCGATAGACCACAGGCCGAACCGCTCCAGGATGTCGATGAGCAGACCGATCTCCACCCCGTAGCCGGTGAAGAAAGGCAACTGCTCCAGGACCTCCCGGCGGCCGGCGTATTCGCCGGAGAGGGGCTGGATCAGGCCGGAGAGCTCGGGGAAGAACAGGTTGATCAGCGGGCGGGCCACCAGTTCCGTCACCCGTCCCCCGCCGCCGGCTTGGAGCCGCTCCCCCACCCGGATGGGCCGTCGGTAGAACCCCTTCACCAGCCCGATGCGTGGGGAGCGCAACAACGGCCCCACCAGCCCGTAGATGAATCGGGGATGGTAGTTGGTGATATCGGTGTCCGTCCAGACGATCAGGTCCCCCCGGAGGATATATAGGCTTTTCCAGAGGGCCTCGCCTTTGCCCCGATAGGCACCGGCCTCCGGGAGCACCTCTTGGTGGATGTAGACAGGAACCCCCATCGCCCGGGCGATCTCACGGGTGCGATCGGTGGAGGCGCTGTCGATGACCACGATCTCGTCCAGGAGCGGATAGCGCTCCATGAGGACCTCCCGGGCGATGGCCAGGATGGGGCCGATGGTGGCCTCCTCGTTCAGGGTCGGCAGACCCAGGCTGATGGTCACCCCTTGGGCCCGCTTCAGGGCCACCAGGGCCTCCAGGTCGCTGAACTCCTCCGCGTCGAAGGTGTTCTCGGCGAACCATTTGTCCACCAGGACCGAGATGGGGAGCTGGGCAGGCGCCCCTCGGGGCCGGGGCTGGCCGGGCAGGAAGGCCCGGGCCGCCTTCACCAGGAGGATCGGCTTCTGGGTCCCCTGAACCACGGCGCGGGCCAGCGGCCCCAACGGTTGCGGCCCCTCCGCCCGCGGCCGGGCGGAGGCCCCCAAGACAGCCCCGTCGTGGCCCTGGAGCTCCTGGAGCACCGCCGCGGCGACCTCCCCATGGACCACCATCTGGCGGGCGATGCGGGGGAACTGGCGGGCCAGCGGCCGAAAGGCGGCCGCCACCTGTCGGGCCTCCGAGGCTGCGTGGAGCAAGGTGACCCGCCCGTCCCATGCCTCCGCCAGCGCCAGGGCAACCTCCAGGGCCAGTTGGGTATACGGGCCGCCCCGCACCGGCAGCAGGATCCGCCGGCAATCCGGCCCCAGCGCCCCCCGCACCAGGAGGAGATCGCACGGGGCTTCCTGAAGCACCTGGGCCAAGGGGACCCCCAGGAGCCGGCCATCGGGATCGCCGTCCCAGGGGAGGAGGAGCAGGGAGACCCGGTTGGTCTGCAGAAAATGCAACACCTCCTCCCATGGCTGGTAGGTCACCCGGATGCGCGGCCGCACCCGGAGGGGGAGTTCCGGATGGGCACCGGCCAGGGCCATCAGCTGTTGCCGGAGGGCCCGGGCGGCCGCCGCCCCGTGGCTCAGGGAGCGCTCCGGAGGGAAGGGCACGAGGCCCAGCAGGGTGATCTCGCCTCCGGACGGGGGAAGCAAGGCGCGGGCCAACGGCAACAACGACGCCGCCCGCTCTACCTCTTCCACCGGGATCAGGATCTGCTCGAAGGGCATTCGCCCCTCCTGCTCCAGGCCCGGGAACACCGCACCGGCGGGCTCCGGCCGGATGGCGCCCGGCCGACCTCGGGGCCGCGCGGGGAACTCTCCTCCCCTCTCCTTCGCCGTGGCGCCTTCATGATACCTCAGCGCGCGGCCGAGGTCACCCGCCTGGCCGTCGAGACCGGCTACGGACCCCTCTTCGAGGTGGAGGACGGCGTCTGGCAGCTGAATGGTCGGCCCCGCCACCAGCGTCCGGTCACAGAATCCCTGCGGGCCCAGGGCCGCTTCGCGCCTCCCTACGCCGATTGGGTTCAGATCCGGCGCCGGGAGAACCGCGCGGCCGTGGCTTTCCCCTCGAGGATCGGGATCGGATCGCTTGGCCGGCCGGACATGGGGCGGCGGAGGGCGCGGGTCGGGGGGCTGCGGCCCTGTGCCCTTTTGCGTCTGGACGATGGACCGATCCCCCGCCCGTCCCCCGCAGCGATGATACACTCGAAGGCGAGACGGCTGGGCCGTGCATCCTGGATCGGGGAGGATGGCATGCACATCGGGATCCCCAAGGAGCGGCGTCCGGAGGAATATCGGGTGAGCCTGACCCCGGCGGGGGTCGAGATGCTCGTCCAGGCCGGCCACACCGTGTGGGTGGAAAGCGGCGCCGGCCTCGGGGCCGGTTTCACCGACGAGGATTACCGGCACGCCGGCGCCCAGATCGTGTATTCGGGCCCCGAGGTCTACGGACGGGCCGACCTGGTGGTCAAGGTGGCCCGGCCCACGGCCGAGGAGTTTGAATGGCTCCGGGAGGGGCAGGCCCTCATGGGCTTCCTCCACCTGGCCGCCGCCCGCCGGGACAAGATCGACCTCCTCCTCCGACGGCGGATCACCGCTATCGCCTACGAGACGGTGCAGGCGGAGGACGGGAGCCTCCCCATCCTGGCGCCCATCAGCACCATCGCCGGGCGGATGGCGGCCCACGTGGCCGCCACCCTGCTGCAGAACGACCGGGGCGGCAAGGGGATCCTCCTGGGGGGCGCCCCCGGGGTCCCCCCGGCCGAAGTGGTGATCCTGGGGGCCGGGGTGGTGGGCGCCAACGCGGCGCGGGCCTTCGCCGGGATGGGCGCCAGCGTCTACGTCCTTGACAAAGACATCCGCCGACTTCAGCGGCTGGAGGAACTGTGCGGACGCCAGGTGGTCACGATGATCTCCCACCCGTATAACCTGCGGAAGGTGGTGCGCTTCGCCGACGTGCTCATCGGCGCCGTGCTGGTCCCCGGCGCCCGCGCCCCCATCCTGGTCACCCGCGAGATGGTCCGCACCATGAAGCCGCGGGCCCTCATCATGGACATCTCTATCGACCAGGGCGGGTGCGTGGAGACCAGCCGCCCCACCACCCATCGGGATCCCACCTTCGTCGAGGAGGGGGTGATCCATTACAGCGTCCCGAACATGACCGGCGTGCTGGGGCGGACGGCGACCCACGCCCTGACCAATGCCCTCTGGCCCTTCCTGGAGGAGATCGCTCGCTGGGGGCTGGAAGGGGCCCTGGCGCGCGATCCGGCCCTGGCCCGGGGCGTCAACACCCGGGAGGGGCAGGTAGTGCATCCCGAACTGGCTCGGGTCCTGGAGGCCGAAGCCGCCCTGCGCCGCTGACCATCCTGCCCGAGGAGGCCCCGCATGTCGTGGATGGAGAGCTATCGGGAGAAACTGATGACCGCCGATGAGGCCATCCGGCGCTACATCCGCTCGGGGATGCGGGTCTTCCTCTCGGGGAACTGCGGGGTGCCCCAGCGGTTGCTGGCCGCCCTGGTGGAGCACGCCCCCCACGTCGAGAACGTCGAGATCGTGCAGGTGCTGACTGTCGGCCCCGCGGACTACGTGGCCCCCGGGATGGAGCGGCACATCCGGGTGAACACCCTCTTTATCAGCGACAACGTCCGCCGCGCGGTCCAGGAGGGCCGGGCGGATTTCACCCCGTGTTTCCTCTCGGAGATCCCGGGGCTTTTCAAAAGCGGTCGGCTGCCCCTGGACGCCGCCCTGATCCAGGTCTCCCCGCCCGACGAGCACGGCTTCTGCTCCTTCGGTGTGGAGGTGGGGATCACCAAGCCGGCCGCCCAGGCCGCCCGCGTGGTCATCGCCGAGGTCAACGAGCACATGCCCCGGACCCTGGGGGACAGCTTCATCCACATCTCCCGGCTCACCGCCATCGTCCCGGTCTCCTACCCCCTCCCCGAAGTGCACATGGCCGAACAGTCCGAGGTCGCCCGGCGGATCGCCGAGCACATCGCCGCCATGATCCCCGACGGCGCCACCCTGCAGACCGGCATCGGGGCCATCCCCGATGCCGTCCTGCGGGCCCTGACCAACCACAAGGACCTGGGGGTCCACACCGAGCTCTTCTCCGACGGCATCATCGAGCTGGTGGAGAAGGGGGTCATCACCGGGGAGCGCAAGACGCTGCACCCTGGGAAGATCGTGGCCGGCTTCATGCTGGGCACCCGCCGGCTCTACGAGTTCGTCCACAACAACCCCATCATCGAGCTCCACCCGACGGATTACGTCAACGATCCGTTCGTCATCGCCCAGAACGAGCGGATGGTGGCCATCAACTCGGCCATCGAGGTGGACCTGACCGGCCAGGTGTGTGCCGACAGCATTGGGCACCTCTTCTACAGCGGTGTGGGGGGACAACTGGATTTCATCTACGGGGCCTCGCGCTCTCGCGGGGGGCTGCCCATCATCGCCCTGCCCAGCACGACACGGCTGCGCGACGGGACGGTGATCAGCCGCATCGTGCCCATGCTCAAGCCTGGGGCCGGGGTGACCACCACCCGCAACCACGTGCGCTTTGTGGTCACCGAGTGGGGAGTAGCCGACCTCTACGGCAAGACCATCCGTCAGCGGGCCCGCGCCTTGATCGAGATCGCCCACCCGGATTTCCGCGAGGAACTGGAGCGGGCGGCCTACGAATTGCGCTATCTGCGGGACAGCTGAGGGAAAGACCCCGCTCGAACGCACGGACCCCTTCGCCCAAAGGGCTCCTCCCCGCGCGGAGGACCGCGGGGATACAATAGATCCCGGAGCATCCGGAAGGAGGGGCGAATGAAAGAACTGAACCTTCAGGTGGTCTGGCACCCCTCCCCCGAGGTCGCGGCGGCCAGCAACGTCGCCGCCCAGATGCGCCGGCTGGGCCTCCCCTCCTACGAGGCTTTCCTGGAATGGTCCTTCGCCGACCCCGATGGGTTCTGGAAGGATTTCTTCGAGGCCATCGATTTCCGCTGGCGCACCCCTTACCGCGAGACGGTGGAGATGCGGGCCGGGCGGCCGTGGGCGCGCTGGTTCGTGGGCGGGGAACTCAACGCCACCGAGAGCGCCCTCGACCGCCACCTGGAGGCGGGGCGCGGGGACCGAGTGGCCCTGATCTGGGAAGGAGAGGAGGGAGAGTCCCGACGCTACACCTACCGCCAAGTCTTCGAAGAGGTCACCCGCCTGACGAGGGCGCTCCAAGCCCTGGGGATCCGGCCGGGGGATCGGGTGGGCCTTTTCCTCCCGATGATCCCCGAGGTGGCCTTCGCCCTGCTGGCCACGGCCCGCCTGGGCGCCATCGCCATCCCCCTGTTCTCCGGGTTCGGCCCCGAGGCCGTGGCCGTCCGCCTGCGGGACGCCGAGGCCCGCCTCCTGATCACCGCCGATGGGTTCCCCCGGCGGGGCTCCATCGTCCCCATGAAGGAGATCGCCGACGAGGCGGTCCGCATGGCTCCCTCGGTGGAAACCGTGCTGGTGGTCCGCCGGGCCGGCCAGCCGATCCCGTGGCACGAGGGGCGGGACCGCTGGTTCCATGAGGCAACGGCGGCCCACCGCCCCGGCAGGGAGGCCCCTGCCTTCCCCAGCGAGACCCCCATGATGATCCTCTACACCTCCGGCACCACCGGCCGGCCCAAGGGGACGGTGCACGTCCACGGCGGGGCGCCCATCAAGGCCGCCCAGGACATGTATCATCTCTTCGATCTCAAACCGGAGGACATCATCCACTGGGTGACGGACATCGGCTGGATGATGGGGCCGTGGCTGATCCTGGGCAGCCTCACCCTGGGCGCGGCCTGCCTCCTCTACGACGGCGCGCCGGATCACCCCGCGCCGGACCGGCTCTGGGCGCTGGCGGAGCGCCACGGCGTCACCGTCCTGGGCATCTCCCCGACCCTGATCCGCGCCCTGATGCGCTACGGGGAGGAATGGCCCCAGCGCCATCCCATGGCCCGCCTGCGCCTGCTGGGCTCCACCGGGGAGCCATGGAACCCGGAGCCCTGGCTGTGGACCTTCCAACACGTCGGCAAAGGGCGCTGCCCCATTATCAATTACTCCGGGGGAACGGAGATCTTCGGCGGGATCCTGGGCTGCACGGTGGTCCGCCCCCTCAAGCCCTGCGCCTTCAACACGGTGGTCCCCGGCGTCCAGGCCGATTGCGTGGACGAGGAAGGAAAGCCGGTGCGAGAAGAGGTGGGCCTGCTGGTGATCCGCAACGTGAACCCCGGCATGACCCGCGGGTTCTGGCAGGACCCTGAACGCTACCTGGAGACCTACTGGTCGCGTTTCGAGGGGCTCTGGTATCACGGGGACCTGGTCTACATCGACGAGGACGGGTTCTGGTATATCCTGGGGCGGGCGGATGACACCCTGAAGGTAGGGGGCAAGCGACTGGGTCCGGCGGAGATGGAATCGGTCCTGGTGGAGCACCCGGCCGTGGCCGAGGCGGCTGTGATCGGCGTCCCCGACGAGATCAAGGGCGAGGTCCCGGTGGCCTTTGTGGTGCTGCGGCCCGGCCACGAGGCCTCCGAGGACCTGCGGGCGGCCCTGGTGGCGCACGTGGCCCAGCGGATGGGCAAGGCCCTGGCCCCCAAGACCGTCCACTTCGTGCGCGACATCCCCAAGACCCGCAACGCCAAACTGATGCGCCGCGTCATCCGGGCGGTCTACCTGGGCCGCGACCCCGGGGATCTCTCGGCCCTGGAGAACCCCCAGGCCATCGAGGAGATCCGCCGGGCCCGCTGAGGGCGAAGCAACGCCCGGCCGACAGGAGGACAGGCGCTATTTTTCTATACAAGGGTCGGGAAGTTCCCATGCGGGCACGATCGTTCTGGGAGAGCCTGGGCTTCGCCCTTCGCGGGCTGGGCTACGCCCTGATCACCCAGCGGAACATGCGCATCCACGCCGCCATCGCCCTGGCTGCGACCCTCCTGGCCGCCTTCCTGGGCTTCGACCCCATCCGCTGGGCTCTCCTCGGCCTCACCATCGGACTGGTCTGGGCGGCCGAGCTCCTGAACACCGCCCTCGAAGCCGTGGTGGACCTGGCCCGCCCGGACCCCCATCCCCTGGCCCGGACGGCCAAGGACGTCGCCGCCGCCATGGTGCTGGTCTGCGCCCTGACCGCCGTTGGGGTGGGCCTGGCCCTCTTCGGCCCCCCCCTCTGGAACGCCCTCACCCGCCTCGGAGGAGCCCGATGAGCCCGCACCGCCCCAAGGGCGCGCCGTGGATCGCGTGGGGGGCCTTCTTCGGCCTGCTCTTCGCCGTGTACCAGCCGGCCCTTGGCTTCGGCTTCTTCTCCGATGACCTGCTCTTCTCCGTCCTGGCCCGGCAGGACTCCCTGGGCCTTTTCCGGGGGACCCCGGCGCTCCTCCATTACCGGCCGCTGGCGATGTCATTGTTCTGGGTGGTGCAACGGGCAGCCGGCTACGACGGCGCGATCTTCCACTTCATCTCTATCAGCCTCCATCTGCTCAACACCGCCCTGGTCCACGCCGTCCTCCGCCGGCTGGGGGCGCCGCCACCCCTCGCCCGCAGCGCTGCCCTTCTCTTCGGCTTGTTCCCCTTCGCCCACGAGGCCGTGGCCTTTCTGATGGGCTCGGTCCACAGCATGGCCCTGTTCGGGATGCTGCTGGCCACCGCCCTGGCCCTGGACCGGCGGCCCCGGCCCCCGTGGGGGCGGACGGCCGCTGCCCTGCTGGCCTACCTCGCCGCCTTCCTCTCCCACGAGACCGGCATCGTCTGGCCGGCGCTGCTGCTGGGGATCCGGCGGCTGCGCCCGGGCCGCTTCCCCGCCCTGGGCCGTCTCGCCGCCTTGGGCTTCGCCCTCGGCGCGGGCTATCTGCTCCTCTGGCGGACCCTCCCGCGGGGCGACCCCGGGGTGCTAGCCCGGCCCATCTTCACCCTGGAAAGCAGCCTCTACGCAGCCCAGGGCTGGTTGTATCCCCTCGGACCCCTCCTGGCCCCGCTCTGGACCGCCGCCTTCGGCCCGCGGCCGGTCCTGCTGCGGGCCCTGAGGCTGGGGGACTGGGTCTTCCTCGCCGGGACGGTGGAGCTCACCATAGAGATGATCCGTTGGGCACGGCCCCGTTGGGCGGCAGCTCTGGGAGGATGGATGTTCGCCCTCGGCATCGCCCCGGCCCTGATCTTCTGGGGGCCCGCCTCCGGGATGATGAACTACCCTCGCCTGCTGGTGATCCCCGGGGTGGGCAGCGCCCTGGCATGGGGCGGGGTCTTGGAGAGCCTGCGCCGCCGGGGCGGGCTGGCCCGCGGGCTGGCCGGAGCCGCCCTGGGAGCCACGCTGACCATATCGCTTCTCATCCTCGTGGATTCCATGGGTTACTACCGGGATGCCACGGCGATCCTGCGGGGGATGGCGCAGGCCGCCCGCGAAGCCAATGGCCGGCCGATCCTCTTCGTCAACCTGCCCTACAACGTCGGCTACCGGTGGTTCCGGCCGCGCTTCTACCCCTACTATTACGGCGGGGCCGGGGCCGTCCTCGTCGTCGACGACCGTGCCTTGGCATGGCTGGTGCGGATCAACGGCGGCCCCGACCTCACCGACCGGCCCGCCGGCTGGGTGCGGAGCGTCCGCTGGGAGGCCCTCTACCCGCGTTGGTTCACCCCCGCCCCCGCCGTGGACGCCCGGGCGCTTCGGGAGTCCCTGGTCGATCACGCCGTCTACGTGTTCCGGGAGGACTTCACCTGGATCCCCCTGCACCGAATCTGGCAGGCCCGCCGGGAGGGAGCCGCGGACGCCCAGGAAGAAAGGATCCACCGGCTCTCCCCGCCCCCCCAGTTCGACAGCCGGATCCTCCTTTGGGGCTGGCGCTTCGAGGAAGAGACCCGAACGCTGGTCCTGCTCTGGGAGGCGGCGGGCGCGCCCGGGCGGCGCTGGCAGGTCTTCGTGCACCTCCTCGATCCTTCGGGGGCGCTCATCGGCCAGGCCGACGGGCCGATGGCGGAGGGGCTGGCGCCCACCGACGCGTGGCAGGCGGGGGACCGGATCGTGGACCGGCATCGCCTCCCACCCGGGGTACGCCCCGCAGCCTTCCGGGTCGGGCTCTACGACCTGGCCACCGGCGCGCGGGCCCCCGTCGTGCAGGCGGGGGCCCCTCCGGCCGACAGCGTCCTCCTCCCGGGGCCGTCCACGCCCTGAAGAACGACGCCCGGCCTCACCACAGACCCCACTCGGCCAGGGCGTCCTCCTCCATCATCGAGGGGTCCCACATCTCCATGCCCAGGATCACCCGGGTGGGGCGGCCGGTGACCTGCTCCGTCACGTGGCGGACCTGCTCCAGGAGATAGGGGCCCGCAGGACAGAAGGGGGTGGTGAGGATCATCGTGATCTGGATCAGATCGGGCTGGATCTCGATGTTGCGGATCAGACCCAACTGGACCACGTTCATGCCGATCTCCGGGTCCACCACCGCCCGGAGGGCCTCCCGGATCCGCTGGACCAGTTCCTCGTCCGAGGTGGGGGCCGGCGGGTTCGGGGCGATCTCCGTCATCGGGGACCTCCTTCGGGCTCCAGGGTGACCTTGGAGGAGGCGGGTTTGATGATGAAGGTGCAGCACAGATCCCCGCTCAAGATACAACTGGACCGCTCGACGTCGGCTTCCAGGGTCAGGGCGATCAAGGTGCGATCCAGATCGCAGACCTCGGGGTGATGGTGCACCACGTAGTTGTAGGGGCAGCTATATTGGTGCAGGCGCAGCTCGTTGCCCATCTGCTCCCAGCGGGCCAGGAAGCCTTCCTCGCCCAGCAACGCCACCAGCGCCTCCAGCTTCTCCTCCAGGGTGGGGCGGGCCCGGACCCGCTCGCCATGCTCAATGGCGATCTCCTGGGCCATGGCGATGAAGAGGCGGTGGATCTCCTCCTCCGGCAGGCGGGCCTTCAGTTCGCTGAGGAGACGGGCGGCCAGCCGGTGGTAGCCCTGGGGGAATTGGGAAAGGGCCTCCTCCCGTAGGAAGAAAACCAGCCGCGGCCGCCCCACCCCTCGACGTTCCAAATGGGCGTCCACCAGGCCTTGACGTTGCAACACGTTCAGGTGATAATGAACGGTGACCGGCGTCAGCCCCAGTTCCTCCGCGAGCTGGGCCGCGGTCATCCGCCCCCGTTCCTTTAAACGCTGCAGGATCTGTTGTCGGGTCCGGCTCATCGGTGCCCACCTTCCCCTCTGCCCGTCTCGCCCCCGCGATCGGGAACAACGCCTCCCGACCCGGATCCAGATTCCCTTAGATCTTACCCGGATCGGCTGTCCCTGTCAATTCTTCGATTTCTATGAAAAGTATTGACAAACACAGCCCCACGTGGTAAGATAAGGCCTGAGCCTATGGGGAGGGGAAGCCGATGACGGAGGCGTTGATCATCCGGGATCTCCATGTGCAGGTGGAGGGCAAGCCGGTCCTGCGAGGGGTGAATCTAACGGTCCGCAAGGGCGAGATCCATGCCCTGATGGGCCCGAACGGCTCGGGCAAGACCACCCTGGCCTACGTGCTGATGGGGCATCCGGCGTACACGGTGGAGCGGGGGGAGGTTCTGTGGAAGGGGCAGAACCTTCTGGAGCTCCCGCCGGACGAGCGGGCCCATCTCGGGCTGTTCCTGGCGTTTCAATACCCGGTGGCCGTGCCCGGGGTCACCGTGGCCAACTTCCTGCGGACGGCCCTGAACGAGCGCCGCAAGCGCCAGAACCCGGAGGACAAGGGGATCCCCATCCCCGAGTTCCGCAAGCTGCTGCGGGAGAAGCTGGCCCTGTTGGGCCTGGAGGAGTCCTTCGCCAGCCGCTACGTCAACGACGGCTTCTCGGGCGGGGAGAAGAAGCGTCTGGAGATCCTCCAGATGGCCGTGCTCCAGCCCGAGATGGCCATCCTGGACGAAACGGACTCGGGCCTGGACATCGACGGGGTGCGCACGGTGGCCGAGGGCATCAACCGTCTCTTCGGCCCTCACATGGGGATCCTGCTCATCACCCACTACCAGCGCATCCTGAACTACGTCAAGCCCCACTTCGTCCACGTGATGGATAACGGCCGCATCGTGGCCTCCGGCGGGTCGGAGCTGGCCCTGGAGCTGGAGGAGAAAGGCTACGAGTGGCTGCGAGAGCAGTTCGCTGAGCGACCGACGGCTTAAGGAGGAGGGGTCATGGCCACCGAGACTTTCGACCTGAAGGAACTGGGGACCTACAAATACGGCTTCGCGATGCCGGAGCGCTACGTCTACAAGGCCCGCAAGGGCCTGTCCCGGGAGATTGTGGAGGAGATCTCCTGGCTCAAGGGCGAGCCCGATTGGATGCGGGAGTTCCGGCTGCGGGCCCTGGAGATCTTCTTCGCCAAGCCCATGCCCACCTGGGGGGCCGATCTCTCGGGCATCGACTTCAACGACATCTACTATTACATCAAGCCCACGGACAAGAAGGGCCGCTCCTGGGACGAGGTGCCGGAGGAGATCCGGCGCACCTTCGAGCTGCTGGGCATCCCGGAGGCCGAGCGCAAGTTCCTGGCCGGGGTGGGGGCCCAGTATGAGAGCGAGGTCGTCTACCACAACCTCCAGGAACACCTGCGCAAACTGGGCGTCATCTTCGTGGACACCGACACGGCGGTCCGCGAGTACCCCGACCTGGTCCGGGAGTATTTCGGGACGGTGGTCCCGCCTGACGACAACAAGTTCGCCGCCCTGAACTCGGCCGTCTGGTCGGGGGGCTCCTTTATCTATGTGCCCCCTGGTGTCCACGTGGATCTCCCGCTCCAGGCTTACTTCCGCATCAACGCCCAGAACGTGGGCCAGTTCGAGCGGACCCTGATCATCGCCGAGGAGGGGTCCTTCGTGCACTACGTCGAAGGGTGCACGGCGCCGATCTACACCACCGACTCCCTGCACAGCGCGGTGGTGGAGATCATCGTCAAGCCCGGGGCCCGCGTCCGCTACACCACCATCCAAAACTGGTCCACCAACGTCTACAACCTGGTGACCAAGCGCTCGGTGGTCTATCGGGACGCGGTGATGGAGTGGGTGGACGGTAACCTGGGCTCCAAGGTGACGATGAAGTACCCGAGCGTCTACCTGATGGAGCCCGGCGCCCGGGGGGAGATCCTCTCCATCGCCTTCGCCGGCCGCGGCCAGCACCAGGACGCTGGGGGCAAGGCCATCCACGCCGCCCCCCACACCCGCTCCCGCATCATCTCCAAGTCCATCAGCAAGGACGGCGGCCGCACGTCCTACCGCGGCCTGGTGCGGGTCTATCCGGGGGCCGAGGGTTCGGTGGTCAGCGTGAACTGCGATGCCCTGATCTTGGACGAGATCTCCCGCTCCGACACCTATCCCTACATGGAGATCGAGGAGGACAACGTCACCATCGGCCACGAGGCCACGGTGAGCAAGATCAGCGACGAGCAGCTGTTCTACCTGATGAGCCGGGGCATCCCCCAGGAGGAGGCGGCGGCTATGATCGTCACCGGCTTCGTCGAGCCGCTGGTCAAGGAGCTGCCTATGGAATACGCCGTGGAGATGAACCGGCTCATCCGCCTGCAGATGTCCGGCTCGGTGGGTTGAACCACCGAGGTCGCAGGAGGAGGACGGGTGCGATCCGCACCCCGGGCGGGGCGTCGACGGGGGCGCCCCGCCCCCTTATGGATCCCTTCCGGAGGTGCACGCCGACGATGACCGAGACCCCCCTGTTGACGACGGCCTACGGCATCGGACGGGAGGCCTTCCAGGCCTTCCTGGAGACCCGGGACGAGCCAGGCTGGCTGCAGGAGGCCCGCCAGGAGGCCTGGCGGATCCTGCAGGAGACCCCCAAACCGGGCCCCACCGATGAGGCCTGGCGGCGCACGGACATCCGGGCGCTGGAGGTCGAAGGCTTGGCCACCGTGGTGCGGGCGGACGGCGCTGCCCCGCCGGCGGCGGTGCAGGCCATCCCCGCGCGCCGGGAGGTCCTGGCAGGAGGCCTGTTGCTGGCCGACGGCCAGAGGACCCAGCGCTGGCTGGAGGGGCGCCTGGAGCGCCGGGGGGTGATCTTCACGGACCTGGCCACCGCGGTGCGGGAGCACCCGGACCGCGTGGCCCCCTACCTCGGCCAGGTCGTCCGGCCCACCGACGGCTTCTTCGCGGCCATGAACGGCGCCTTCTGGCGGAACGGGATCTTCCTCTACGTACCGCGGGATGTGGAGATCCCCTTGCCCCTGCGGGCTGTCCTCTGGCTCCAGGGCCTGCCCACCGACCTCTCCCGCATCCTGATCGTGGTGGAGCCCGGCGCCCAGGTCACCTTCATCGACGAGCGCCTGGCCGACGACGCGGTGGGGAGCGCCTTCCACTGCGGGACCGTGGAGATCCACCTCAAGGAGAACGCGCGCCTCACCTATATCGCCCTGCAGAACTGGGGCCGTTATATGTGGAACTTCACCCATGAGCGGGCCTTCGTCGACCGCGACAGCACGCTCGACTGGGTGGTGGTGGGAATGGGCGGGGGAGTCACCAAGACCTTCCTGGAGGTCGCCCTGGTCGGCCGCGGCGCCACCGCCTATATGTCGGGGGTCTTCTTCTTCGACGGGAACCAGCACGCCGACTACGACACCGAACAGGACCACATCGCGCCGTACACCAAGAGCGACCTGCTCTACAAAGTGGCCCTGAAGGACCGGGCTCGCTCCGTCTGGCAGGGGATGATCCGGGCGCACCCTGGGGCTCAGAAGACCGACGCCTACCAGGCCAACCGCAACCTCATCCTCTCCCCCCACGCCTGGGCCGACTCCATCCCGGGCCTGGAGATCATGGCCAACGACCTGCGCTGCACCCACGGGGCCACGGTGGGCCAGATCAACCAGGAGGAGCTCTTCTATCTGATGTCGCGGGGCCTCTCCCGGACCGCCGCCACCCGCCTGATCGTCGAGGGGTTCTTCGCGCCGGTGCTGGACCGCATCCCCGACCCCGACGTCCGACGTCAGGCCGACGCCATGATCCATCGCAAACTGGGCATCCCTCCGGAGGAGGAATGAAGAGGCGATCGGGACCGCCTTCCATCTGCCCCGCGCTTCCGGTTGTTCTTGTTCATGAGAGCGGTGTGAGCTCGGGGAGGGCGATATGAAACGGGTGGCGCGGCGAACGGAACTGGATGTTGAGCGCATCCGGGCGGATTTCCCCATCCTCCATCAGACGGTCAACGGGAGGCCCCTGGTCTTCCTGGACAGCGCGGCCAGCTCCCAGAAGCCGATCCCAGTCATCGAGGCGATGAACGAATACTACCGGACCACCCACGCGAACGTCCACCGGGGGGTCTACCGGTTGAGCGAACAGGCCACGGCGCTTTATGAGGAAGCCCGCCGCAAGATCGCCGCCTTCATCGGCGCCGCCTCCCCCAAGGAGATCATCTTCACCCGCAACGCCACCGAGGCCATCAACCTGGTGGCCTACGCATGGGCCCGGGCCTTCCTGCGGGAGGGGGACGAGATCCTGCTCACCGAGATGGAGCACCACAGCAACCTGGTCCCCTGGTTCCTGGTGGCCCGGGAGAAGGGCCTGCGCATCCGCTACATCCCCATCGACGACGAGGGCCGCCTGCGCCTGGACCTCCTTGACCGGCTGCTCACCGAGCGGACGCGTCTGGTGGCCGTGACCATGATGTCCAACGTGCTGGGGACCATCAACCCGCTCCGGCCGATCCTCGAGAAAGCCCACGCGGCCGGCGCCCGGGTGCTGGTGGACGGCGCCCAGGGGGTGCCGCACCTCCGGGTCAACGTCCAGGAACTGGGATGCGATTTCCTAGCCTTCTCGGGCCACAAGATGTGCGGGCCGACGGGGATCGGGGTGCTGTGGGGGCGGCGGGAGCTGCTGGAGGCCATGCCCCCCTTCCTGGGCGGCGGCGATATGATCCGGCGGGTGACCTTCGAGGGGGCGGAGTGGAACGACCTGCCCTACAAGTTCGAGGCGGGGACCCCCGCCATCGCCGAGGCCATCGGCCTGGGGGCGGCGGTGGACTACCTGAGCGCCATCGGCCTGGAGGCCATCCACCGCCACGAGCAGGCCCTGGCCGCCTACGCTATGGAACGCCTGAGCGAGATCCCCGGCCTCCGGATCGTCGGGCCCCCGCCCTCCGAGCGGGGCGGCGTGGTGGCCTTCGCCATGGAGCGGGCGCACCCCCACGATATCGCCACCCTCTTGGACCGCGAGGGCATTTGCATCCGCGCCGGCCACCACTGCGCCATGCCCCTCCACGAGCGGCTGGGCCTCCCGGCCACCGCCCGCGCCAGCTTCTACCTCTACAACACGTTCGAGGAGGTTGACCGGCTGGCCGAGGGGTTGGAGGCGGTGCGCCGGGTGTTCCGCATGTGACCCTCCCAGGGAAGACCCTCCAGCCCACGGGCGGCGTGCCTCCCGCACGCCGCCCGCAGCGTTCGGGATGGCGCCCCTCTGGGGATAAAATCTCAAGAAGCCTGCTCGACGAGGGGAACGCCAATGAGCGCGGAGAGCCCTTTGGCGCCGCAAACGACCCCGGCGACGCGTCCCCCCATCCGGGTCCTGCTGCTCATGTCGGACACCGGCGGGGGGCATCGCAGCGTCTCCGAGGCCCTCGCCGAGGGCCTGCGCGCCCTCTACGGGCCGGCCGTGGAGCCCCGCATCGTGGACGCCTTCATCCAATACGCCCCCTTCCCGCTGAACCGGTCCCCTGCCCTGTATCCCTACATGGTCAAGCCGGCCCTGGTCCCCTTCTACGCCCGGGCGTGGCACTTCGCCAACCATCCCCGCCGGGCCCGTCAGTTGGTCTACCTCTTCTGGCCCTGGGTGCGCCAGCGGATCGCCCAATTGTTCGCCGAGAACCCGGCCGACGTGATCGTCTCCGTCCACCCCCTCTTCAACGATGTCACGCTGCGCTATTGGATGAAAGCTCCCCGCCGCGTCCCCTTCGTCATCGTGATCTGCGACATCGGGACGATCCACGCCCTCTGGTGCGCCAACGCCGATCTGGTCCTCGCCCCCCACGAAGGGGCGCGGCGCCGCGCCATCGCCTGCGGGGTCCCCCCCGAGCGGGTGGTGGTGACGGGATTCCCCGTCCGGCTGCGCTTCCGCGAGGTGCGGGGAGCCCCCAAGGCGTTCTGGCGGGAGCGCCTGGGATGGCATCCGGACATGCCCACGGTGCTGGTGATGGGCGGCGGGGAGGGCATGGGCAAGGTGTTCGAGAACGCGCGGGCGGTGGCCGAGGCCGGCCTTCCGGTGCAGATGGCGGTGGTGGCGGGCCGGAACGAACGGCTGCGGCGCCGCCTGGAGCAGGCCCGCTGGCCCATCCCCACCTACATCTACGGCTTCGTGCGCACCATCCCGGAGATGATGGCCGCCGCCGACGTCATCGTCACCAAGGCGGGCCCCAACACCATCGCCGAGGCGCTGGCCGCCGGCCGGCCCATGATCCTCACCCATCACCTACCCGGCCAGGAGGAGGGCAACGTGGATTATGTGGTGAACGGCGGGGCGGGGGCCTACGCGCCGGAGCCAGAGCAGGTGGCCCAAACCCTACGGGAGTGGCTGGGCCAGCCCGGGCTCCTGGAAGCCCTCTCCCGACGGGCCGCGGCCATGGGCTATCCCGATGCCGCCCTGGATGCCGCCCGCTGGATCTGGACGATCGCCCAACAGGGAGCCGCCGCCTGAGCGCTGGGGAGGCCGGCGATGGGCCCGATCCTCCTGCTCACCGGCCGGCCCGGCGTGGGCAAGACCACCCTCCTCCGTCGTGTGGCGGAGGCCCTGGGCGACCGGGCCGGCGGCTTTTACACCGAGGAGATCCGCGGGCCGGGGGGCCGCCTGGGCTTTCGCCTGGTGACCCTGGACGGCCGCTCGGCGGTCTTCGCCCACGTGGATTGGATCGGCCGCGCCCCCTATCGGGTCGGGCGCTACGGCGTGGACGTCGCGCCCCTGGAGCGCCTGGGGGTCCCTGCCCTCCGGGCGGCGGCCGCCGCCGCGAAAGTGGTGCTCGTCGATGAGATCGGCAAGATGGAACTGTTCAGTGAGACCTTCCGGCAGGCGCTCGAGGAGATCGCCGACGGCCCGCCGATCCTCATGGCCACCATCACGCCCTCCCCTCACCCATGGGCCGACGCCTTCAAACGCCGGCCCGGCGCCACCCTCTGGACCCTGACCCCGGCCCACCGGGAGGCCCTCTTTTCGCGCGCCCTGGATTGGCTCCGCGGGCACGGCGCGTTGCCATAAAGGCCGCCTTCCCCGCCTCCGGCTCGGACCCTCAGGCGCGCACCGCGCAGCATGTGTCATCGGTCGGGATGGCCGTCGCAGCCTCCTCCGCCTCCGCCCGAAGGGCCGGGGGGAGATCCGCCCGCATGGCGAGGCCTTTGCGCAACACCGCCTGCACGTGATCCCCACAACAACGCCCCGAGGGATTGCGGATGTGACACTCTGTGCCGGTGCGGGCGCGGGTGTAGGCCTGGATGTCCTTGATGGATTCGCAGCAGCCCTTGACAACGATCTCATAGAGGATCGTCTGCTCGTCCACCCCCTTGCAATAACAAACCGGGATAGGGGCCTCCAGGCGCTTGATCCCCACGGGAACCTGCACCTCCTCCAAGGCGAAATAGAGGCCTTCGCGGTTGTTGAAATAGACGATGGGGCACGTAGGGGTTTCGCAGAAGTGATACCCCTCATCCCGGATCTTGTCGAAGTGCCAACCCTTCACCATCCGCTCCAGGGTCCAGCGCCGGATGCGGAAGGGGAAAGCCCCGCCACAGACCGGGCACGTGGCCTCCGGGAACGGAGCCGCCACCGCGGCGCTCACCGGCAGCAGACGGCCCGACACCGTTGTGAGGAACGCCATCTTGGCCTCCTCCTGGAAGGCTCTAGAAAAAACGAAGCCGCCCCGGGCCCAAGGTAATAATAGACCAGGTAGACCCCGGACCCCAGCGTCAGGAGAGGGCCAAGGCGCTCCATCCCCCCGGCCAGGTGGCGGGCCCGCCGAACCGCCGCCACGGGCTGTCCAATCGCAGGAGGATCAGCCCTCCCCACCGGCGAGGAAGAAGGGCTGGAGCCCCATCGCCGCCAGGGCGCTGCTCAGGGCTTCCGCGTTGGGGACAACGAAGAGGTGGGTCGGGCAACGGCAGTCGCTGCTGCCGAAGCCGGGGACGGCCGGAGGGAGGATCCGGGCCAGCCGGCGGGCCAGGGCACATTCGATCCCCCGCTCCCCGGTCTCCAGAACGAAGGCGCCGCGCCACACGCCCCGGGCCAGGAGCGCATCGATGTGCCAACGGCGGGCCGGGTGGGCGCCGGCCGCCACTTGGTGATGGCGCAACAGCCGCCGGAACCCGCCGGGGCCCTGGGCGGAGCCGACGTAGGCGTAGCAGCCGGCGAACCGACGGACGCCCAGGCGCCCGATGGGGATCTCCCCCCACACCTCGATCAGGAGGATATAGACGCCCCGTCCGATCTTGCCGAAGCGCCGCGCCGTCCCACGGCCCATGGGCCTGGATCTCATCCCCGCGGGCGCAACCGGTGCTCGTCCTTTCGGACCATGGCGATGGTCTTCTCCAGCGACCCGAAGCCGGCCCGCATGGCCTCCGCAGGATGGATCGTCCGATCCGGGTGGAAGACCAACCGGGCCCGCCCCTCCAGCGCGTCCCACACATCGCCCATGGCCTCCGCCAGCGCCACCGGGCGCCCCAGGGCCCGGGCGATGTCCAGGGGGGTCTGATCGTCCAGGGAGATCCCCTGGGGATGATCGAACATGATGCGGGGCAGGATCACCAGATCCCCCAGCGGGCGGCCGGCCAGTTGGTCCAGGACGTCGCCGGCCATCAGCAGGCCGGCCACGGTGATGGTCTCCCCCAGCCGGGTGTTCACCACCGGGACCACCTCCAGGGACGCCCCGGTGCGGGCGCTGAAATCCGCCGCCGTCCGGGCCAGGACGGCAGCGAACAACGTTCCGGTGACCAAGGTCGCTCGCCGCCCGGACAGGTCCGGCCGCCGCTGGCGGAGGGCCCGCTTCACCCGCCGGTAATCCTCCAGGAAGTCCCGCACCATCCCCAGGCCGTTCTCCTGCAGCCGGAGGCCATCGTAGGCCGCCTGCGAAGGAACGGGGCGGCCGAGGAGGAGATACCACTCATCTGTGGCGTAGACGAAGCCCACCCCCAGCCGCCGCCGGAAGAGCCGCTGCCAGGCGTGTACTGCCCGCAGCACCCGCCGCGCCTCCTCCCGCGTGGGGGGGCGCACGCCGTAGCGCTGGAACCGGGTCACGCCCACCGGCACCACGCTGACCGAGCGCACCCACGGCCACAAGGTGGCCAGGTCGAAGACGCTGCGCTCGAGGTGCTCCCCATCGTTGAGGCCCGGGGTGACCACGATCTGGGTGTGCATCTCGATGCCGTGGGCGGCCAGCCAGCGCAACTGGGCCATGATGTCGGGCGCCCGTGGGTTGCGCAGCACCCGCCGGCGGACCTCGGGGTCAGTGGCGTGGACCGAGATGTAGAGCGGGGAGAGGCGCTGCGCGACGATGCGCTGCCAGTCGCGCTCGGTGAGGTTGGTGAGGGTGACGAAGTGCCCATACAAGAAGGAATACCGGTAGTCGTCGTCCTTGATGTAGAGGGTGCGGCGCATCCCCTTGGGGGTCTGGAGCACGAAGCAGAAGGTGCACAGGTTGTTGCAGCGCCGGATGTCGGTGTCGAAGGTCGGATGGGCGAAGACCAGCCCCAGGGGCTCCCCCTCCCGCCGGTCCCCCTCCAGCGTCAGGCGCCGGCCGTCCCGGAGGACCTCCACGACGACATGGTCTTCAGCGGCGTGGAAGTGCACGTCGATGACGTCCTCGACCCGATGGCCGTTGACCCGCAACAGCCCATCGCCGGGCCGGACCCCCACCCGAGCGCCCCAACCCGTCGGGTCCACCGCCACGATGAGCCCGGCCGGCTCCGCCGCCCGGGGCCGCTCGGGGATGCAAAATTCCGCAGGCACCATGATCGTCCCCATCGCCGCCCCACAATTCGCCCGGAGGGATGGCCCCCTCGACAGGAAAGTGCCCATGGACCTCATTTTAAACCCGGAGGGAGCAGCGGCGCTTGTCTCCCCCTCTCGATGTCGTTATGATTCAACCGGACCAAGGCCCCCCGCTTGCGGGGGGCGACCCCTGGGGGAGGCCTAGGATGGAACCAGCGATCCAGGCGTTGACCTTCGAGGAGGCCCTCGCCGAACTGGAGCGGATCGTGCGCGCGCTGGAGGGGGGCGCCCTTCCCCTGGAGGAGGCCCTGGCCCTCTACGAGCGGGGGCAGGCCCTGGCCGATCATTGCCAGCGCTTGCTGCAAGAGGCCCGGCTGCGCGTGCGCGTCTTGGAGGTGGAGGCGGAGGGGATCCCCCGCCTGGCCCCCTTCGCAGGGGAGGAATGAAACGATCCCCAGGGGAGGCGATGCGGAACGGCGCGATCCGCCCGGAGGGAGCGATCCGGATGGCCCTGGGGGATCTTTTTCAGAACCCGATCCTGATCCCGGCGCTGTTGGCCTGGACAGTGGCCCAGGCCTCCAAGGTGCCGGTGGAATGGGCCCGGCGACGGCGATGGAACCTCGGCCTCCTGATCAGCGCCGGCGGCATGCCCAGTTCCCACGCCGCCCTGGTCTCGGCGATGGCCACCGCGGTGGGGCTGCGGGAGGGGCTGGCCTCCACCGCCTTCGCCATCAGCCTTATCGTCGCCCTCATCGTGATGTATGACGCGGCCGGCGTCCGCCGGGCGGCCAGCATCCAAGCCCGCCTCCTGAACCAGATCCTGGACGAACTGTTCGCCGGCCGGCCCATCAGCGAGCAGCGGCTCAAGGAGCTCCTCGGCCACACCCCCATGGAGGTGGTGGCCGGCGCGGCGCTGGGGATCGCCATGGCCGCCCTGTGGTGGCACCTGGCCCCATAGCGGCGCCGCCCAAACCCCGACCCTCGATCCGGCGAGGCAGCCATGCGGCTCTACACGCGCACCGGCGACGATGGGACCACCCAATTGATGGGCCCGACCCGGGTCCCGAAGGACCATCCCCGGGTGGCCGCCTACGGCGCGGTGGACGAACTGAACGCCTGGCTGGGGTATGTGATCGCCATGGGGATGCCGGCGCCATGGGCGGAGCGGCTGGTGGGGATCCAGCGGGATCTCTTCGTCATCGGCAGCCACCTGGCCCTGGACCCCGCCGTGGCCGACCGTGGGCCGCCGCTCCCGCCGCCGGCAGCGGCCCGCATCCCGACGCTGGAGGCCTGGATCGACGAGAGCGAGGCGGCGGTGGGACCGGTGCGGGCGTTCTTGCTCCCCGGGGGACATCCTCTGGGCGCCCTCCTCCATGTCGCCCGCACCGTCTGCCGGCGGGCGGAACGGGCGGTGGTGACCCTCCATCGGCAGGAGCCGGTTCCGCCCTGGATCCTGGCTTACCTGAACCGGCTCTCGGACCTGCTTTTCACACTGGCCCGCTGGGTCAACGCGGCCTATGGCGTCCCAGAGCAACCCTGGATTCCCGAACATGGGGCTTCCGAACCCTGAAGATGAGGAAGAGGCCCTGGGCCTGCCGCCCGCGGCCCGGGGGCTGCTGGCGCACCTGCGGGCCCGACGGTCGATCCGCCGCTACCGACCGGATCCCCTCCCGGAGGCCCTGGTGCGGGCCTGTTTGGAGGCCGCCCGATGGGCCCCCTCGGCCCACAACCGGCAACCCTGGCGCTTCGCGGTGGTGCGAGATCCCGAACGGAAGGCCCGCCTGGCGCGGGCGATGGGCGAGCGGCTGGCGGCGGATCGGCGGGCCGATGGGGTCCCGGAGGAAGAGATCGCCGCCGAGGTGGGCCGCTCGGTAGCCCGGATCACCGGCGCGCCGGTGGTGCTGGTGATTTGTCTTTCCATGGCCGAGATGGACCGCTATCCGGACCCACGGCGACAGGCCGCGGAACGGGCCATGGCCATCCAGAGCGTGGCCATGGCGGGGCAGAACCTGCTGCTGATGGCCCACGCCCTGGGCCTGGGGGCCTGCTGGATGTGCGCACCCCTCTTCTGCCCCGAGACCGTCCGGGAGGTCCTGGGCCTCCCAGCGGATTGGGAACCCCAAGGCCTGGTCACCCTGGGGGTCCCCGCGGGAATGCCTCCCCCTCGATCCCGGCGCCCCCTACACGCCTTCACCCGCTGGCTGTGAGGCGGCGGACGGCTACCGCACGATGACCCGGCGGCGGACCATGGTGTACCACTCGGTGATCCCATCGAAGCGGTCGGCGGGGGTGTGCAGCAGGGCCCCGATCTGGATCCCGGAGATCCGCTCGTCCACCGCGTAGGTGTAAACGGGATAGAAGAGCAACAGGGCCGGGACCTTCTCTTGGAACAGTTCCTGGAAGCGCCAATAGAGGTCCCGGCGACGGGCGATGTCGGGGACCCGCCGGGCCTCCTCCAGGACCTCGCTGATGTCTCGATCCCGGAACCCACCGTAGTTCTGTCCGCCCTCGACCTGGGTCTCGTGCCAGAACGGATAGGGGTCAGGATCCCCCGGGATCATGATCTCCACCAGGGCCGCATCGAACCGATGGGGGGCCAGGGCCTGGGCCACCAGGTCCCCAGGAAGGGGCTCCACCTCCACCGCGATCCCCAAGGCCCGCCACTGCCGGGCGATCTCCTGGGCGAGGACCTCGTGGAACCCGTCGGCGCTGGTCACCAGGCGGAAGCGGAAGACCTGGTCCCCCTTCCGGCGCCCTGTCTCGCCCTCCGGGATCGTCCAGCCCCGCGCTTCCAGCAGCGCCCGTGCCCGCTCCGGGTCGTAGGGGACGGGCGGCAGGCGGGGGTGAAACGCCCAATTCCGGGGCGGGATGGGGCTGTGGGCAACCACCCCCTGGCCGGCCAGCAAGCGATCGATCAGGTGCTGGCGATCCAGGGCCAGCCAGAGGGCCTGGCGCACCTCCCGGTCCCGGAAAAGGGGCGAGGCGTGGTTGAGCAGGATGGCCTCATAACCGGAGAGGAGGGCTGAGAACAGGTTCAGCGTCGGCAGGGCGCGCACTTGGTCCAGATCGGTGGGGAAGATCCGGGCGATCCCCTGCACCTCCCCCGCGCGGTAGGCCATGAGGGCGGTGCGCGTGTCCGGAAAGATCCGGAACTCCACCTGCTCCAGGAGCGGCGGGCCCCGGAAGTAGCCCGTGTGGGCGGCCAGGCGCACCCGCTGGATCCGCCCCTCTTCCACATACACCCGCTCCACCCGATACGGACCGGTCCCAATGGGGCTCAGGTGGAAGGGATGGGCGCTGAACTGACTCGGCGGGACCCCCTGGAGACGATGGGCCGGCAGGATCCCGAAGGTCAATAGGTCGGGGAAGACGGCCAGGGGCTCCGGCAGCCGGAACTGGACCGTCAGGCTGTTGATGGGGACCACCTCGATGGCCTGCCAGAGGAATGCCCGCCCCGGAGGACCCGGGAGGTCCGGAGACTGCAACAGGCGCACGGTGAAAAGGACGTCGTCGGCGGTGAACGGCACGCCGTCGTGCCAGCGGACGTTGGGACGAAGATAGAACGTGTAGCGCCGTCCGTCCTCCGAGACCTCCCACCGCAGGGCCAGATCGCCCACCGGGAGCCCTTGGGGATCCAGGCGCACCAGGCTGTTGAAGATCAGGCGGGTAAGATCGGCCTCCGGATCGCCCGGCTGGACCTGAAGGGGGTTCAAGGTGGTGATGGGGCCGACCAGGGCCTCCACATACTGCCCGCCCCGCGCCGGGACGGTCTCCACGCCCGCCCGGGCAGCCAGGGACATCATCAGGAGCCCCAGGCCAACCGCCAACAGACTGAGCAGCGCCAGGGGAAGGCGCAGGCCTGGGGCCAGGGTCGGGGGACGGGGACGGGACGCCATGGCCGCTGTGACACCGGCGCGGCTCAACCGGTCGGGTTCCCGGTGACGATCACGTTGACCACTGCCAGGGCCAGGAAGAGGACGGCCAAAAGGACCGTCAGGTTGAACACCGTCCGCTCCAGCCCCCGCCGCTTCCGAGGCACCCCCACATCCCCCAGCCCGAACACCCCGCCAAGTTGCGAGGAGCCCGCCTGGAGCAGGATGATGGCGATGAGGGCCACCGCCAACACGATCTGGGCAAGGTGCAACGCCGTGGTCACCGATCGCCTCCCCCATCGATCTCCACCAGTCGACCAGGGGCTGCCCGAACCGCCAGCCCCCGGCCACCAGCCGCCCATTATAGCACAGATCCCCAACACCCTCCCCCCGCCATCCGAACCTCCTTCCTCGATTCTCAGAGCACTCCACCGCATATTTTTCGACCTTTCCTCCGCTCGCACAACATGTTCGCCACGATGTACCGACGAAATGGCAAAGAGCGATCCCGTTGCGCTGATGGATTTCTAACGAAGCCGGAGTAGCATGGAGAGAGGCCCGCCGGGATCCCCGTCCCATGCGGTGCGGCGCGGTGGGCGCCGGGCCGCCTTCCCCGCATGCCCCTGGACCGTCGGATCGTTCGCTGGCCTCTGCGCCTACACCGACCACGGCCACTGCGGAGTCGTGCGAGACGGCCAGGTGGACAACGACGCCACATTGCCCCTCCTGGCCCGCATGGCCGTATCCCACGCGGCGGCCGGGGCGGATCTCGTCGCCCCCAGCGCGATGATGGACGGGCAGGTCCGAGCCATCCGGGAGGCCTTGGACGAGGCCGGCTTCCTCCACGTGGGGATCATGGCCTACTCGGCCAAGTTCGCCTCGGCCTTTTACGGACCCTTCCGGGAGGCCGCCGACTCGGCGCCCCGCTTCGGCGATCGGCGTGGCTACCAGATGGATCCGGCCAACGCCCGGGAGGCGCTGCGGGAGATCGAGCGGGACATCGCCCAGGGGGCAGACATCGTGATGGTGAAACCGGCCCTCGCCTACCTGGACGTGATCCGACAGGCCCGTCAGCGCTTCGATCATCCCATCGCCGCCTACAACGTGAGCGGCGAATACAGCATGGTGAAGGCCGCCGCCGCCATGGGCTGGCTGGACGAGACGCGGGCGATGCTGGAGATCCTGACGGCCATCCAGCGGGCGGGGGCGGATCTCATCATCACCTACTTCGCGAAAGAGGCCGCGCGGCTCCTCCGCGGGGAGATCCCGATGGCCCTCTGATCCCTTTCCGGAGGTCCCACGATGGAGAAGCCTGTCCTCGGCCATTTCGCCGTCTTCCGGTTCAGCGAGGCCTTCTGGTCCCTCCCGCCGGCCCAGCGGCGCGCCCAGGCCGCCGCGTGGTGGGAGGGCTTCCGCGGGATCGCCGCCGCGGTCCACCTCTACCAGGTGTTCCCGACCCGGACGGAGGCGGACCTGCTGATCTGGAGCGCAGAGCCTGTGGAGGACCCCGAGGCCCCGGCCCGGTTCTTCGCCCGTTTCGCCCGGGCGGCCAACGCCTGCCGCGCCCGGATCCAGCCGGTCCAGACCCTGTGGGGTCTCACCCGGCCCTCCCCCTATGCCGCCGGCCGCTCCCCCCAGGAGATCGACCCCTTCGCCCCGGAACGGGACCTCTACCTTATCGTCTACCCCTTCGTGAAGACGACGGATTGGTATTTGCTGAGCAAGGACGCGCGGCAGGGGATGATGAACGAACACATCCGCGTAGGGAGGCAATATCCGGCCATCCGGCAGTGGCTCCTTTACGCTTTCGGGCTGCAGGACCAAGAGTTCGTGGTGGTCTACGAGACCGCCGATCTGGCCCTGTTCTCCGACCTGGTCCAGACGCTGCGGGGAACGGAGGCTCGCCGCTACACCTTGCGGGACACACCGATCTACACAGCCCTCCGCCGACCGTCGGAGGAACTGTTCGCCGACCTCGGGTGAGGAGGGGGCGATGCGTTACGAAGAGCGGCCCCTGTTGATCTACTGGGAACTGACGCGGGCGTGCGAACTGGCCTGCCGTCACTGCCGGGCGGAGGCCATCCCCTGGCGCGATCCGCGGGAGCTCTCCACGGTGGAGGGTCTGGCCCTCCTGGACCGGCTGGCCGCCTTCGGCCCGCCGCTCCCCCATCTGGTCCTCACCGGCGGGGATCCCCTTCAGCGCCCGGACCTGTTCGACCTGATCGCCGCGGCGCGGGAGCGGGGCTTCTCGGTGGCCCTGACGCCCAGCGGAACCTACGCCCTCACCGAGGGGGTGATCCGGCGGCTGCAGGCGGCGGGGGTCTGGATGCTGGCCCTCAGCCTGGACGGGGCGACGGCGGAACGCCACGATGCCCTGCGCGGCGTGCCGGGCAGTTTCGAGGGGACGGTGCGGGCTGTCCGATGGGCGCGGGCGGCCGGCCTGCCGGTGCAGGTCAACACCCTGGTCTGCGCCGAGACCGTGGGAGACCTGCCGGCCATGGTGGATCGGCTGATCGAATGGGGGGTCGCCCGCTGGAGCCTGTTCTTCCTCGTGCCCACCGGCCGCGGCCGGGTGCTGCGGGAGATCTCCCCGGAGGAGAGCGAGAGGCTGATGCACTGGCTCCTCGACCTGGCCCCTCAGGTGCCCTTCTCGATCAAGACCACCGAGGCGCCCCACTACCGCCGCGTGGCCGTGCAGCGGAACGGCAAGGACGTGCCGGTGGAGATCCGGCGGGGCTTCGGGGTGCGAGACGGCAACGGGATCATGTTTGTCTCCCACATCGGCGAGATCTATCCGGCAGGCTTCCTGCCTCTCCCGCTGAGGGACGTCCGTCGGGAGGACCCGGTGGCCGTCTACCGGGAGCATCCTGTGTTCCGGGCCCTGCGGGATCCTGACCGCCTGAAGAGGAAATGCGGCCGGTGTCCCTTCCGGGCGATCTGCGGGGGATCCCGAGCCCGGGCCTACGCCGTCACCGGCGACCCCCTGGAGAGCGATCCGCTCTGTCCCTATTCGCCGTAACGGGGAGGCTCCGATGGCCCGCAACCCGATGCGCCCAGCGAAGAACTCCCAGCGCCTCTACGAAACCGCGCGGGGCCTTATGCCCGGTGGGGTCTCCAGCCCGGTGCGGGCCTTCCGGGCGGTGGGCGGCATCCCCCGCTTCATCGCTCGGGGCAAAGGCCCTTACCTCTACGACGTGGATGGGAACCGTTACATCGATTACGTCTGCGGGTGGGGGGCCTTGATCCTGGGCCACTGCCCTCCCCCTGTGGTCCGGGCGCTGCGCAGGGCCCTCCGCCGGGGGATCCTCTTCGGCGCCCCCACGGAGGCCGAGGTCGCCCTCGCCCGCCGCGTCCGCGAGGCCCTTCCATCGATCGAAAAAATTCGATTTGTCAACTCGGGGACCGAGGCGGTGATGAGCGCGCTGCGGGTGGCCCGCGCGGCGACCGGGAGGCCGAAGGTCCTTAAGTTCGCCGGTGGCTATCACGGCCACGCCGATTTCCTGCTGGCCCGGGCAGGCTCCGGGGTGGCGGCCCTGGGGCTTCCCGACAGCGCCGGCGTCTCCCCCCTCTGGGTCCAGGACACGCTGGTGGCCCCTTATAACGACCTGGCGGCCGTCGCCGCCCTCTTCGAGCGGTTCCCCGATCAGATCGCGGCGGTGATCGTGGAGCCAGTGGCAGGGAACATGGGCGTGGTGCCTCCCCGGCCGGGCTTCCTGGAGGGCCTCCGGGACCTCACCCACCGCTACGGCGCGCTGCTGGTCTTCGACGAGGTGATCACCGGGTTCCGGGTGGATCGGGGTGGCGCCCAGACCCGCTACCGCGTCACCCCGGACCTCACCTGTCTGGGAAAGGTCCTGGGCGGGGGGTTCCCCGTCGGCGCCTACGGCGGGCGGGGAGCACTGATGGACCGGGTGGCCCCGGAGGGCCCGGTGTATCAGGCGGGGACCTTCTCCGGGCACCCGCTGGGGATGGCCGCGGGCTTAGCCACCTTGGAGGCCCTCACCCCGGAGGTTTACGAAGGGCTGGAGCGATGCGCCGCGGCCCTGGCGGAAGGCCTGCGCGACGCCGCGGCCGCCGCCGGGGTCCCCGTTCAGATCCACCGGGTGGGATCGATGCTCAGCCTGTTCTTCACCGAGCACGAGGTGGTGGACGAGGCCACGGCGACGGCCACGGATCGGGGGCGCTACGCCCGCTTCTTCCACGCGATGCTCCAGCGGGGGGTCTATCTGCCCCCCTCGCCCCTGGAGGCGTGGTTCGTGTCGGCCGCCCACACCGAGTACCACATCGAGCGGACGATCCGGGCGGCCCGCGAGGCCTTCCAGGAGGTGGCCTGTGGCCTTTAACGACCGCTTCCTCCGGGCCTGCCGCCGGCAACCGGTCGACACCACCCCGGTCTGGTTCATGCGCCAGGCCGGCCGCTATCTCCCCGAATACCGGGCGCTGCGCTCCCGCTATGGCTTCCTGGCCCTCTGCCGCCACCCGGAACTGGCCGCGGCCGTCACCCGGATGCCGTTGCAGCGCTTCGACCTGGACGCCGCCATCCTGTTCTCCGACCTCACGCTCCCGCTGATGGGGATGGGCTTCTCCCTCGCCATCGAGGAGGCCGTCGGGCCGGTGGTCGAGCGACCAGTGCGGTCGGCCGCCGACCTCGCCCGCCTGCGCCCGCTGGAGCCGGAGGCCGACCTGCCCTTCGTGCTGGAGACCATCCGCATCCTCCGCCAGGACCTCTCAGTGCCCCTCATCGGCTTCCTCGGGGGGCCTTTCACCTTGGCCTGTTATCTGATCGAGGGACGGGCGTCCCGGGACTTCGCCCGGGTCCGGGCGTTGATGTTCGCCGAGCCGTCCCTCTGGCACGCCATGATGCGCATCCTGACCGAAAGCCTGCAGCGCTTCGCCCTCGCCCAGATCGCTGCCGGCGTCCACGCCCTACAGGTGTTCGAAAGCTGGCTGGGGGTGCTGAACCCGCAAGACTACCGGGCCTTCGTCCAGCCCTATCTGCAGGCCCTCATGGCCGCCCTCGCGCCCACTGGGATCCCGGTGATCTTCTTCGGAACCGGCACGGCTGCCCTGCTGGAGGCCATGCGGGAGACGGGGGGGACGGTGATCGGGCTGGATTGGCGGGTGCCACTGGATCAGGCCTGGGCCCGCCTGGGGAAGGGCGTGGCGGTCCAGGGGAACCTGGATCCCGCCGTCCTCCTGGCCCCCTTCCCGGTCGTGGCCGAGCACGCGGCGCGCATTCTGGCCCAGGCCGGCGGCCGGCCCGGCCACATCTTCAACACCGGCCACGGCTTGCTGCCGGAAACACCCCCTGACACCGTAGCGCGGCTGGTGGACTGGGTCCATGCCCACGGCGGGCGGGGCCCGGCGGCCGGGGGGGAGCCATGGCGCGGGTGGTGATCGTCGGGGGCGGGATCGCCGGGCTGAGCGCGGCCTACTTCCTGGAGCAGGCCCTGCGCGCCGGGCGGTGGCGGGGAGAAATCTGGCTGGTGGAGCGGGAGCGCCGCCTGGGCGGGAAGGTGGTCACGGAAGTGGAGGAGGGGTTCCTCGTGGAGGGGGGCCCAGATTCCTTCCGGGCCCTCCAACCGGAGGGCGTCGCCCTCCTGCGGGAACTGGGATTGGAGGAGGAGGCGGTGGCCCCGCAAGAGCGGACGGTTTTCGTGTGGCGGGGCGGGAGGCTCCATCCGATCCCGGACGCCCTGCTCCGCCTGGAGCCCCGGCCGGCGGCCCTTTGGAGGATAGCCGCGCTGCTCGGGTGGAGGGGATGGCTGCGCGCCCTGCTGGAGCCGTGGATCCCCCCGCGCCGGGCGGATGGGGATGAGCCCCTGGCGGCGTTCCTGCGGCGCCGGTTCGGGCGCGCTTTCGCCGAGGGGATCGCCGAGCCCTTGCTGGCCGGGATCCATGCCGGCGATCCGTGGCGGCTGAGCCTCCAGGCCTTGTATCCCCAGTTCGCCGAGCTGGAGCGCCGCTGGGGGAGCCTGGCCCGGGGGCTTCGGGCCCGCCCCGTTCCGTCCTCGCCCGGTCCTGCCTTCCTGTCCCTCCGGTCCGGCATGGGCGCCCTGGCCCGGCGGCTGGCCGCCGCCCTTTCCCACACGCACCTGCTCCTGGGGCGCTCGGCCGTCGGCCTCGCAGCCCAACGCACCGACCGGAGGGTCCGCTACCGCGTTGCCCTGGACGACGGCACCTCCCTGGAGGGCGAAGGGGTTCTGCTCGCCGTCCCCGCGCCGGCGGCCGCCCCGTGGATCGCGGGGCTCCTCCCGGAAGCAGCCGCCCTGCTCCGCCGCATCCCCTTCGCTTCCGTTGTGGTCCTTTCCCTTGCCTTCCGGCGGGAGCAGGTGGGCCATCCGCTCCGGGGAAGCGGCTTCCTGGTCCCCCGGACGGAGCCCTTCCCCCTGACGGCCTGCACTTGGTCTTCCTCCAAATGGCCCCATCGCGCGCCCCCCGGCTTCGTCCTCCTCCGGGCCTTTATGGGATCGGCGGACCGCCCGCCGCCGCTGGACGTCCCCGACGAAGTGCTGATCGCGCAAACCCTCCAGGCCCTGCGCCCGGTCCTCCGCCTCCAGGGGGATCCCATCCGCGGATGGGTGCACCGTTGGCCGGAGGGGCTCCCGCAATACGAGGTGGGCCATGGGGAACGGATGGCCGCCCTGGCACGGATGCTGGCGATCTACCCGGGCCTGCTCCTGATCGGCGCTTCCTACCGTGGGATCGGCCTGCCAGATCTCATCCGCCAAGCCCGCGAGGCGGCGCAGCGCCTCGTGGCCCTTTTGCAGGAGAACAAATGAACGGAGGTGGGAATGGCGCGCATCGGGATCTTGCTGATGGCTTACGGGACGCCGCGCTCCCTCGCGGAGGTGGAGGCTTACTACACCCACATCCGGGGCGGCCGTCGGCCGTCCCCGGAGCAGGTGGCGGCGCTGCAGGAACGCTACCGCCGGATCGGCGGCCGCTCCCCCTTGCTGGAGATCACTCAAGCCCAGGCCCGCGCCCTGGCGGCCCGCCTGGAGGCCATGGCCTTCGGCCATACATTTCGGGTGCGCATCGGCATGCGGCACAGCCCCCCGTTCATCGAGGAGGCGGTGGCCGATCTGCTGGCGGAGGGCATTTCGCAGCTGGTGGCCATCCCGCTAGCCCCTCACTATTCCCAGATGAGTGTGGGCGCCTACCATGCCGCCGTCCGCCGGGCGCTGGCCGATCGGGGCGCCGACATCGCCCTCCTGGAGATCCATCGCTGGGGAAGCCATCCCCTCTTCCTGAGGGCGGTGGCCATACGGCTCCGGGAAGCCCTGGAGGGCCTCCCGCCGGAGGCCACGCACGTCCTCTTCACGGCCCACAGCCTCCCGGCCCGGCTGCGGGCGGAGGGAGATCCCTACGAGACGGAACTGCTGGACTCGGCCGGGCGGGTGGCCCGGCTGCTCGGCCTGGAGCGCTGGACCTTCGCCTATCAGAGCGCCAGCGCCACTGGGGAGCCCTGGCTGGGCCCGGATCTGCTGGAGGTCCTGACGGACCTCGCCCGGGAGGGGCAGGTCCGTCATGTGGTCGTCTGTCCCATCGGCTTCATCGCCGACCACCTGGAGGTCCTTTACGACCTGGACGTGGAGGCCCGGGAGCACGCGGAGCGGCTCGGGTTGACCTTCCGGCGCTCCCGTTCCTTGAACGATGACCCGCTCCTCATCGAGACGCTGGCGGCGCTGGTCTGCGAGGCGATCGGGGGATCCGCTTAGGAGGTGCGAGAAGCGGGGCGGCGCTCGGATTTGGCCCCTGCCCCCCGGCGGGCGGGCGGGGCCTCAGCGCTCAGGCGCTGATACAGGGCCACTAGGTTCCGGCGGTGGAGTTGGGGGGCCAGCCCGTTGAGGGCGATGCGCGGGATCCCGCAGCTTTCCACGTCGATCTCCCGCAGCGCCTCCTGGGGCTTCCCCTGCTGGAGATAGCGCCGGACCTCCCGCACGATGGTGTTCAGGTAGTTGAGATGGCCCTGGATCACGTCCGGCACCTCTCCGCGCAGGATCGGCTCGCCGTGGCCGGGGACCAGGGTTTCGATGGAGAAGCCACGCAGATGCTCGAGGGTGGCCGTCATCTGATCCACATCCCCATCCACGATGTAGGGGATGGGCATCACCACGTCCCCGGCGAAAAGGACGCGGTCCTCCCGCACGTAGACGGCCAGGCCGTCGGCGGAATGTCCAGGCGCCGGGAAGATGTGAAGGGTCTTGTTGCCCAGGCGGAGCACGAGATCCCCTGCCTCCACCAGCACATCCGGCAGGCGCAGGGTGAGGCGGGCCAGGGAGGGCTCCTGGGCCTTGGCCTCCCGGAGCGCCTGTTCCCCGCGCTCCTCCAGCCGCTGGCGGCAGAGGGCGTGGGCGATGACCACCGCGTCGGGGAAGAGGCAGGCGCCGAAGGTGTGGTCGGCGTGATAGTGGGTGAAGATGATGTAAAGGGGGCGCCCCTCGGCTTCCTCCCGGACCAGGGAGACGATCCCCTCCGTCTCCTCCGGGAACGGCAGGGTATCGATCACCACGATCCCTTCCGAAGCCAGGACCACCCCGGCGTTCACCTGGGCGTAGAAATCGCTGGTGAAGACGTAGATATCCTCGGTGATCCGATCCCGCTGCATGGGCAGGAGATCCCTCCCGGGAGCGTCGAACCGGCCGCCTTCCTCACAGGCATTTTAAGGGGGCAATGGACGGGCGTCAACCGCGCTCCGTCTCAGCGCTCCCACTGGAAGGCCTTCACCACATCGGCCAGCGCCCGACGGTCCGGGATCAGGACGGCAGCCCCACCGGGGGTCTGCCACGGGCGGACCATGGACGGCTCCACCGCCAGCAGGCGGATGCGATCCTCGAGGACACCCCGAGCGAACTGGGCGATGGCCAGCATCTCTGGGACGCTGAGGTCCGTTTGCACCGAATCCCCCAGCGTCCGGAGGATCTCGGGGATCTGGGGAAGCCCCCGCAACGAGAGGACCTTCGCCCGCAAGGCCATGAGGACCTGCTGCTGCCGCTTGAGGCGGCCGAAATCGCTGTCGGCGTGTCGGGTCCGGACATACTTCAACGCTAGGTCCCCGTCCATATGGATGCGCCCAGCGGGGATCACCAGGCGCTCCGTCCGGTAGTCGTCCGTGGGATAGGCGTTGTCCACGATGGTGCGGGGGACCTCCACCTCGATCCCGCCGACCAGGTCGATGATCCTCTTGAAGCCGTTGAAGTCCAGGATGACGTAGCGATGGACAGGAAGGCCGAAGTTGTAGGCCACCGTCTGCTTGGCCAGTTCCCCGCAGCCCCCCAGATGATAGTAATCGCCGTAGAAACACGCGGTGTTGATCCGGCTTTGTGAGATCCCCCGCTCCTCCAGCCCGGGGATCGGCACATAAAGATCGCGGGGGATGGAGAGCACGGAGATCGTCTGGCTGATGGGATCTAAGCCGATCAGCATAATCGCATCGGAGCGGACGGGGACCTCCCGCTCCTCCGGCCGGCGATCCACCCCCAGGATCAGGACGTTCAACCGCCCGGGGACCGGCCAGACGGGGGCGGGGCTGAGCCACTCGATGGGGTTGAGCATCCGCCCGACCTCGGGAAGAGGGGGCAACCCCAGGGGACCGCTCCCGGGCGCCCCCATGCCGGCCATGGCGCGCCAGCGCTGGGCCCGCGCGGCCATCACCACGGCGATCCCCAGCCAGACGGAGAGCATCGTCGAGGCCAGCAAGATCACGGCGAACAGCCGGTAATAACGCCCGGACGAGGCTGGCCTCGCCGGGGGAGAAGCCGTTGGTGCCATCGGAATTCCGCCTCCCCGTCGAAGTCGCCGCCCCGGCGGAAGGGCCGAGGCCGGCCTTTATTTTAACGTTCCATGCGGGGACACGCCCAGACGTCGTTTCAGGGATTGACAACAGAGGCCGTCAGGTGCTCCCGGTCCCCACCGGGCGGCGGTCAGGTCACTTCCCAAGCGGCGAGGGCGCGCCGAGCGTCGGCCTCCCCCTGTCGGATCAGCCGCTCGGTGCCCTCCCGGTCGTAACGGAGGATCCGGGAAAGGGGGAGCGGCGTCGCCGGGGCGATGATGCGGCAGCGGATCTCCCGATGGGTGGGCTTCCAAGGTTGACCTCGGCGCACCGCCTGGTTGACGGCGAGCAACTGCCGGTAATCGTTCTCGAAAGTAGCCAGCAGCGCTAGGTCCAAGACCATGGCCAGGACGTGGAGCGGATGGCGGGGACGGGGCCATCCTCCGGCTTCCCCGGGCATCGGGGCCAAGAGCACAACCACGATCTCATCCGCCCCCGCCTCGATGGCGGCGTTGAGCGGCGTGTTGGCCATCACCGCGCCGTCCCAAAAGAACCCCTCCCCGACGTGGGTGGCCGGGTAGATCCAGGGGATGCTGCAGCTGGCCAGCAAATGCTCCGGGCCGACGCGGACGGCCTGGGCTTTGGGGACCGGCCGGGTGGCGAAGACCACAGGGCATCCCCGTCGGATGTCTGTCGCCAGCACCAGGAGGGTGCGGGGGTTCTGAGGGTCGTTGAGCCGGTCGAAATCCAGATGCCGCAGGAGGGTGGCCCGCAGGGGGGCAGTGGTGAAGAGGCTCTCCCAGAACCGGAAGTGGAGCCGGTGCACGTGGCCGGTCCGCAGGCCCCGCCAGAAATCCGCCAGCCGCTCGGGGGTCCAGCCAGCGGCCAGGGCTGCGGCGTTGACCGCGCCGATGGAGGTGCCCACCAGGATCTCCGGGGTCCACCCCGCCTCGAAAAGGGCCCGGACAGCCCCCACCTCATAGGCGCCCCGCCCGCCCCCGCCGGAGAGCACCAGCGCCCGTCGCCCCGCTGCCATCGGCTCACCTCCCGGCCCGCCTTCCCCGTCGCATCTTCTGGAAGAACATCACGTATTCGTGCCGGAACACATAGAACCCCTCTTTCAAGGCGCGGTAGCGCCAGAGATGGTGCTGGCCCCGCTTCCCGCGGTTCTCGTGGATGTCCTTCACGCAGATGCTTTTGAGGCGGAACCCGCGCTCCAGCACGCGCTCCATCGCCCGGAAACCCAGGGGGATCCATTCCCCCCGCGCGTATCTGTCGCCGATCACCAGGACCAGGTAGCGGCCCTCCTCCAGCAGCGGAACGAAATTGTCCAGGACCTGGGCGAAGCGGCGGTAGAATTCCTCCTCGTCTGGCGCGTTGCTGAGGTCGGCCTCGAGATCGCTGAACCGGATGATGTTGTGATAGGGAGGGTGGAGGATCAGCAAATGGGCGGCGGAGAACCCCCAGCGCCGCATCTGGGCGCGCACCGCCCGCTGGATCTCCGGGTTCTGGCTGTCGCCGACCAGGATCCGGGTCCGGACGCCGCCCCGACGGGGCTCCCGGGCCACCAGCCGGCGGGCTCGCGCCGCCACCTCAGGGACCAGTTCCACGCCGATGCCGAAGCGGCCCAACCGCCGGCACTCGATCAGGGTCGTCCCCAGGCCCAGGAAGGGATCCAGCACCAGTTCCCCCGCTCGGGTGAAGCGCAGCATGGCCTGGCGCGGGATCTGAGGGACGAAGTTGCCCCAGTATTCCGGGGTATGCATGCCGCTGTTGTCCCGCGGGCCCAGCAGCCAGAGGCTGTCGGTGAGGATCTCGGTGTATTCCCGCCAGCGCCTCAGGTCCAGGTCATTGACCGGATGCATCGCGGGCCCATCCCTCCGCCGGCCGGGCCGCCTGGAACCGGCCCCAGCCGGGCACCCCCCGGAACTCCCCTTCCTCCACCACCACCTGGCCGCGGACCAGGACGAAGCGCGCCCGCCCGCGGACCGTCCAGCCTTCGTAGGGAGTGTAGCCGGCGATGTGGTGTAGGCGGGCAGCGGTGAGGACCCATTCCGGCTCCGGATCGTAGATCACCAGATCGGCGTCGGCCCCCGGCTGCAGCGTGCCCTTGCGGGGGTAAAGCCCGAAGAGCCGGGCCGGGTTCGTCGCGCACAGCCGCACCAGATCCGGCCAGCGGATCCGGCCCTCCACCACTCCGAAGGTGTAGAGCAAGGGGAGCATGGTCTCCAGCCCCGGCAGCCCTCCAGGGGTGGTGGGGAACATGCCGGTGGCCGTCTTCTGGCTCAGGGAGTAATCGCAGTGATCGGTCCCGACGGCGGCGATCCAGCCCCGACTCAGCCGCTCCCACAGGCCCGCCCGCTCGGCGGCGGGCCACAGCGGCGGCTGGAGGATATACCACTCCGGGTGCGGCCCCGCGTAGGCCGTCTCGTCCAGCAACAGATACTGCGGGCAGGTCTCGGCGAAGGCCGGCTGTCCCCGCAGGGCGGCCTCGTGCACCAGGTCCACGGCGCGGGCCGTGGAGCAGTGGACGATGTAAACCGGGGCGCCCGCCTCGGCGGCCAGGAAGAGGACGCGATGGACAGCCTCCACCTCCGCGAGGGGCGGCCGGGAGCGGCCGTGCTCCCGCAGCGAGGTGCGGCCCTCGGCTTTGAGCCGCTCCGTCGCCTCGGTCACCAGGGCGTCGTTCTCGCAATGGACCATGGTCATCCATCCGAAGGCGCCGGCCGCCCGCATCAGGCGCAGCACGGTGGCGTCGTCCGCGTAGTAGTTCGGGCGATAGGTGGTGTAGAGCTTGATGCCAGCCACCCCCCGCTCCACCAGCCGGTGCAACGCCCCCTCCCGCCCCGGGGGGAGATCCGTCACCATCATGTGGAGCGCGTAATCCACCACCGCCTTCTCGCGGGCCTCCTCCAGGCGGGCCTCCAGGGCCTCCTCCAGGGATTGGCCCCGGAACTGAGTGGCGAAGTCGATGACGGTGGTGACGCCCCCGAAGGCCGCCGCCCGCGTCCCGATGAACCAATCGTCGTCGGTGCGGTAGATCCCGGTGTCCAGGGCGATGTGCACATGGGGGTCGACCAGGCCGGGCAGCACGAAGCACCCCCCGGCGTCCAGGACGGTCTCCCCGGGCTGCGGAAGGAGATCGCCGACGGCGGCGATGCGCTCCCCCTCCACCCGGAGATCAGCCCGCAGCATCCCCTCCGCCGTGACCAGCGTGCCGTTCCGGATCAACATCGGGGCCTCCTGCGCGCGATCGCCCGGTCAGGGCGCGGTCAACGGGATGCCCAGCCGCATCAGGAAGGCGTTCACGGTGGGGCTCAGGGCGACCAGCAAGGGGGCGACGATGAGGCCGGGCAGGAAACTGGCCACCCGCACCCGCTTCAGATCCAGCAGCAGCAGCCCGATGCCCAAGATCATCGCCCCCCCCACCGCCGTCATCTCGGCGATCATCGCCTCGGTGAGGAGGGTGCGGAAGAGGCCGGCCCCCAGGGTGAGGGCCCCCTGATAGACCAGGACGGTGAGGGCAGCGAACATCACCCCGATCCCCAGGGAGGCGCTGAAGGCCAGGGCGGCGAAGCCGTCCAGGGTCGCCTTGATGGCCAACAAGGTGTAGTTCCCGGTGAGGCCATCCTGGATGGATCCCAGGATGGTCATGGGGCCTACGCAGAAGACCAGGCTGGCGGTGACGAAGCCCTTCACGAAGGTGCTGCCCTCGGGGTTCCCGCCGGAGAAGCGGGCCTCCAGCCAGCGCCCCACGGCCTGCAGGCGCTCCTCCAGGCCGAGGGCCTCGCCGATCACGCCGCCCACCAGCAGGGAGGCCAGCATCAACAGCGGGCTCTTCGTCTCCATCGCCATGCGCATCCCAATGACCAGGGTCATCAGCCCCAGGCCGCTGAGCACCGTCCCCCGGAGGCGTTCCGAAAGGTGTCGGCCCACCGCCAGCCCGGCGCCGCTGCCCACCACCACCGTCGCCACGTTGATCAGCGTCCCCACCATCCACCTGCCCTCCTGGCGCTGGGGAGTGGAAGCGAGAGACGCCCCTCCCCAACGCCCTGAACACCCAAAAGCATACCGGAAACCGACCCCGAAGGCATAATGGGGGAAGGCCGGTTCCCACCCCCGGGGAAAGCCGTTAAACTGAAGGACCTGAGGCCAAGGAGGGACCTCGCCGTTCCCAAAGGAGGATGCCCATGGTTGCGGACTGGCGACCACTGGCCCAGGTCAAAGCCGCCCACCTCCCCCGCCTGCTCACGCGCCGCCATGTGGTCGGGGTGGGGATCGGCTATAAGACCAAGGGCGGTCAGGTCTTGGATGTCCTCAGCGTGGTGGTCTCGGTGGAACGGAAGGTCCCCGCTGCGCAACTGGCCCCCTCCGACCTCATCCCGCCAACCCTGGACGGCATCCCTACCGACGTGGTGGAGACCGGCCGGTTCCGGGCCTTCCAGGATCCCACGCGCCGTTACCGGCCGGCCCCTCCCGGCGTCTCCATCGGGCATCCCCTGGTCACCGCTGGGACCTTCGGATGCGTGGTCCGGCGGGGGGAAACCCTCTTCATCCTGAGCAACAACCATGTGCTGGCCGCCACCAACCGGGGGCGCCCGGGGGACCGGATCCGACAGCCCGGCCCGGTGGACGGCGGGACGGTGGCCGACGAGATCGCGGAACTGGTGGCCTTCGTCCCCATCCGGTTTGACGAGGAGCCGGCCACATGTCCGTGGGCGGAGCGCCTGGCGCGCTGGCTGAACGCGATCCTGGAGTGGATCGGCTCCTCCCATCGCCTGCAGGCCGTCCGACAGCCGGTGGCCCTGAACGAGGTAGACGCTGCCATCGCCCGCCCCTTCAACCCCGCCGACGTCACCCCGGCCATCCTGACCATCGGGATCCCGAAGGGGGTGGCCGCCCCTGCCCTCGGGATGGAGGTCCAGAAGTTCGGCCGCACCACGGGCTACACCCGGGGGCGGATCCTCCAGGTGGATGTCACCGCCCGCATCGACTACGACGGCCGGAGGGCAACCTTCCACAGGCAAGCGATGGCGGGAGCGATGAGCGCTCCCGGGGACTCGGGCTCGGCGATCCTGGACCTGAACGGCCGCCTGGTCGGCCTGCTCTTCGCCGGCTCGGAGACGACCACCCTGATCAACCCCATGGAACGGGTCCTCCAAGCCCTGGGCGTCGAGGCCGTGGTGGAGGCATGAGCGATGGTGGGACTGGCGTGGCTGTGGCCCCTGGGATGGATGGGAGTGCTCTGGGCGGGGATGGACGAAGAAGCGGCGCGCCGGGCGCTGGGGCGGGGCCTGGCGGCGGCGACGGCCGCCCTGATCGCCTGGGGCATCAGCGGCTTCGGCTTCGCCTTCGGCGGGATGGGGCTGTGGACGGAGGCGACGGCCTTCCAGGCCCTGCGGCGGGTCTACACCTTGGGGGCCGATCCCCAGCCCATGTGGAGCCTGGTGGGCTTGAGCGGCTTTCTTCTCTCCGGGATCGACCGGGAGCCGGCCCTGGCCGCCCTCTGGCTCCATCACGCGCCGGCGGTGGCCGTCGCCGCCCTCCTGCTCGGGATGGGCCTGGAGGGCATGGCCGTCGGGCCGGCCGCCCTCTGGGGGGCATGGCTGGGCGGCCTGGTCCTCCCGATCGGGAGCCATTGGGTCTGGGGGAACGGGTGGTTGAGCCGCCTGGGCACGACCCTGCGCCTGGGCCACGGCGTGGTGGATCCGGCCGGAGCCGGCGTCCTCTTCGTGGTGACGGGCGGGGCGCTGGGGGGGATCCTGGGCGCCTGGGGGCAGCGGCGGCCATCCCCCGAGCCGACCCTCCCGCCGGTGCATCTCCCCCTGCTCGGCGGCTGGGGGAGCCTGTTGATCGGCGTGGGCTGGCTGGCCTGGCTGGAGGCGGACCCCCTGCGGACGATGCAGCCGATGCCGGACAGCGCCCTGATCGCCCGCAACGCCTGGCTGGGCGCCTTGGGGGCCGTGCTGGGGGCGTGGCTCTACACCGGCGTGGTCGCCCGGCAGGCGGACCTCCTCATGGGCGTGCGGGCCCTCGCAGTGGGATGGGTCTCCGGGCTGACGGCGGCACCGTTCACCGGGCCGTGGCTGGCCGGGGGGTGGGGCCTGCTGATGGGGCTGGCCACGCCGATCCTGGTGTATGGGCTTCGACGCCGGGGGCAGACGCCCCAGAGCCTGGCCTTGCTTTATGGACTGGCAGGGGCAGCCGGCTTGCTGGCCGTCGGCCTGCTGGCCGACGGCCGGGCTGGGGCCGGCTGGAACGGCGTCGGGACCTCGTCCTTCATGGGGCGCGCCGGCCTGGGGGTGGTGGGGGTTCCGGGATGGGGATCCCCCCCCGATCCGGGGCAACTGACCGCCCAGATCGTGGGCCTTCTCGCCCTCGGGGCGTGGGGGGCCTTGGCGGCGGGGGGACCTGCGGCCCTCGCCCGCTGGCTGTGGGCCCGCCGCTGGGGCCGCTCTCCACGCCCATGATGGCCGCGCACCTCATGGCCCGCCGCGTTCCTCCTCGAACGCGTCGGCGAACATGACCAGGACCTGGCCGGCGGCGAAGCGGGAGAGGTCGGCGGAGGCGTCGACCGCCTCCGGCGAGCGGAGGGCGGCCTCCAGGGCCGCCCGATCCTCAAAATACAGTTCCACCATCAGATGGAAAGGGGAGCCGCCGGCCGGCGTCCCCCAGATCCGCGAGACCTCCACGCGGCGCAGGTTCGGCAGGCGCTCGATCCGCGCCAGGTGCTGCTGATACCAGCGTTCGAAGGCGGCGGCGTCCGCAGGGGTCCGATACAGCGTGATGATCTTCACCACAGCGCACGCTCCTTTGGGCGACCGGCCTCAGGCGCCCCGTAGACGACGGCGGACCTCGCGGCAATGGGGACAATCCCAGCCGACGTATTCCCGGCCGCAGGTCCGACAGACCCGAGGGGTCAGCGGGGTCTCCTCCGAGAGGGAGGCCAGGATCAGGACGGCCTCGTGACCCTCATAGGGGACCAACCACTCCTCCAAGGGCGTTTCTCCGATCCACCACCGGCCCTCCGGATCCCGATGGAGGGGGCCGCGCAGGACGCGGGCGTCCAACTCGTAAGCCGCCGTGGCCAGTTCAAGCACGCTCGCTTTCCGCAAGGACATCCCGTTCCTCCTCGATCTCGTGGGGCTCCGCCCGCTCCACCTCCAGCCCGCCGCCCTTCAGGATCCGATACCGGTCGAAGTCCCGGGCCACCCAGACGTTGGGGAAAAGGGCCTGCGCCTCCGCCCGGATGTCCCGCTCCCGATAGCGCCGCGAGAGATGGGTCAGGATGAGGTGGCGAACCCCGGCGGCGCGGGCGAGCCCGGCCGCCTCGGCCGCCGTGAGGTGATCGTGGCGACGGGCCAGGTCGCGATCGGCCTGCAGGTAGGTCGCCTCGATGACCAGGGCGCCCACTCCCGCCACCGCCTCCACCAGATCCTCGACCCGCCCGGCGTCGCCGATCAGTGCCAGGGAGGCCCCCTCCACCGGCGGCCCCAATACCTCCTCCGGCGTCACCACGCGGCCGTCCGGCAAGATCACCGGCTGCCCCTCGACCAGGCGGCGGCGCTCCGGTCCCGGCGGGATCCCCAGGGCCTCCGCCTTCTCCACGAGGAAAGGTCGCCGGGGCTTCTCCCGGAACAGATAGCCCAGGCTGTCTCCCCCACGGTGGCTGACCGGGAAGGCGTAGACGCTGAGTTTCTCGTCGTCGAACAGCAGGCCCGGCTCGATGGCGTGGAAAGAAAGTTCGATGGAGGGTCGCACCCCCCGCAGCACCACGCGGTAGATCAGGTCCTTGACCCGCTCGATGGCCCCCCGGCGTCCGTAGATCGCCACGCGGGGAAGGATCTCCCAGCGCATCACCGTGGAGAGGAAGCCGGCCAGTCCCAGGATGTGATCCAGGTGGGCATGGGTGAGCAGCACCGTCTCCAGCCGGCGGAAGCCCAGGCCGCTTTTCAACAACTGCCGCTGGGTGCCCTCCCCGCAGTCCACCAGGAACCGCCGGTCCTCGAAGAGGACCACCTGGGCGGGGAGCCCCCGCCGGATGGAAGGGGCCGACGCCGAGGTGCCCAGGAAAACGATCTCAAGCATGAAGGGCCTCCTCCGCCGGGCGCACCCGCACCTCCCCGGGCTCCCCCTCCTCCCCCAGCACCTCGAAACGGTCTCCGACGAAGTGGCAGGCCACCCAGATGCTGGTCAGAAGGTGGGCGGTGATGCGGGAGGTCGTGAACCGGGAGGCCCCCGACGCGAGGGCGAGGGGGAGGATCAGTTGGTCCGCCAGGTGCGGATCCACCGCCGCGGAGGTGCGGTGGAAAGCCACCAGATCGGCCACCGCCTCCTCCGCCACCTTTTCCGCCGGCAGACCCTTCTTCCCGTAGGCGGAGGCGCCCGCCCGGACGTGGGCGTATTCCGCGATGAGGAAGATCCCCGCCCCCGGCCCCGGGCTCTCCACCTGGATGGCCTCCACCTCATCGGGGAGGCCGGCCTCCCGCAGGAGCCGGTTGGCCCGGGCCGCCATCCGCCTGGCGATCTCCAGCGGCAGGTTGGAGACGGCGGCCCAGCCCCACAGCCGCCGCAGCGGCCCCCGCTCCGTCAGGGTCAGCGGCTGCAGCCGATAGAGGCCCTGGCCCGCCAGAGGTCCGTGGACATCGAGGGTGATCTCCCCACCGCCGGCCGGATACCACCCCCAGCGCTCCAGATGGATCTCAGCGCGCAGGCCCATGCGGGCCAGGCACGGCAGGAGCACATCCCGCACGTAATGGAAGGGCGGGCTCCAGGGCACGTGGGTCCCCCCACGCAACGTCACCCGGGAGGTCCCAGGCGCATAAGCCAGGGGCAGCAGGATGGCCTGCAAGATCAGGGTCACCGATCCCGCACTCCCCCCAGCCCGGGCCGTCCCCACATCGATCGTGTAGGTGCCCGGGGCCGGTGGACCCTGGGGGATGAAGGTGAGGGTGGTGGCACCCAGGGCAGCCCCGTGCACTTGGGCGCGGCAGAGCATCGCGGCCGCCTTCACCGCGCTCAGGTGCTGCGCCTGAAGGCCAGGGTTCGGGCGGCGGGCCCGGATGTTCTCCACCCGCACCGGCCGCCCGGTGATGGTCGAGAGGGCCAGGACCGAGCGCAGGATCTGCCCGCCGCCTTCCCCATAACTGCCGTCCAGCACCACCATCGACAACGCCGCGGAGGACCTCCCTCGGGATACCGGCGTGGCCGCCATGGCCGCTTCCACCGGCCAGCGAGTTCCTGAGCGGACGCGCAGGACGGGTGCCCCCTTCCGGAGGGAGCGCCTTGCGTTATCATAGCCCGGAAGCTTGAGCCCCGACAACCCGGCTGGGCCGGCCGGCCTCGCCAGCCCGGCCGGAGGCGGCTATCATGGGAACGATGAAGAAGCGGCCGGTTCTCATCGGGCTCACCGGGAACATCGCCTGCGGCAAGAGCACTGTCGCCCGCATGCTCGCCGAGATGGGCGCCGCGGTGATCGACGCCGACGCGGTGGCCCATGCAGTGATCCGAAAGGGCACACCCACTTACGAAGCCATCGTCCGTCGCTTCGGGCCCGAGATCCTGGGACCCGACGGCGAGATCGACCGGCGGCGCCTGGGCGATCGGGTTTTCCGGGACCCGGCCGCGCTGCGGGATCTGGAAGCCATCGTGCACCCGGCGGTGTTGGCGGCCATCCAGGAGCGCCTGGCGGCCGGGGTGGAGGCCCCCGCTGTTGTCATCGAGGCCATCAAACTCATCGAATCCGGCTTCGCCCGCGCCTGCGACACCCTCTGGGTGGTCACCTGCCCGGAACGCGAACAGGTCCGCCGGCTGATGGCCGAGCGGGGGCTGTCGGAGGAGGAGGCATGGGTGCGCATCCGGGCCCAGCCTCCCCCGGAGGAGAAGATCCGGCTCGCCGACGAGGTGATCGACAACGGGGGCGATCTGGAGGCGACCCGCCGGCAGGTGGAGGCGGCGTGGCGCCGCCGGGTCGGCGACCCGTGATCCGGAACCGAGAGGGAGGCGCCGATGAAGGCCACGCTTCGGCGGGCGCGACCGGCGGATGTCGACCAGATCCGGGAGCTGGTCCGCGAGGCAACCCGGGGGCGGCTGGATCCTTCCCCAGATGAGGTGTTCGAGCGGATGGCCGAGCGGGGGATGCTGCTGGCTTTGGATCCGGAGCGCCGGCCGGTCGGGCTGGTCAGTTGGCGGGTGGAGAACCTGGTCGCCCGCATCCTGGACTTCCTGGTCCACCCGGTGGCGCTCCGGCCCACGGTGGGGCGTCAGTTGATCGAGGCGGTGGAAGAGGAGGCGCGCCGCCTGGAGTGCGAGGCCTGCGTGATCTACGTCTCGCCGGAGATGTCCTCGGCGGCCCTTGCCTTCTACATCGGGCTGGGCTATACCCGGTGGCCGGAAGAGAGCCTGTCGGAGCCCTGGCGGGAGGCCGCCCACGAGTTCGATGCCTTCGGGCGGGTCGCCCTCATCAAGCAGATCCGTTCCGAGCGGGTGACCCGGCCGATCTGAACCGGCCGGGGTCCCCACTCACCCGGAGCAACAGGAGGTTCCGCGATGTGGACCGCGATCAAGACCTTCGCCGAGCAGCATCCCCGCCTGACGGCGTGGATCGCCCTGGCCATCGGGATGGTTGCCATCCTGCTCTGGTCGGCCCGCGATGTGGGCCTGACTCCCTCGCAGTTGCTGGCCCTGGTGGTGGCGACCATCGTGCTGGCCGGGCTCTGCGTGTGGATCATCAGCTGGGAGGACGAGGAGGAGGAAGCCGGATCCGAGACCCGTTCCTCAAAATAACCGGCTGTCTGCATCCGGGGGGAGCGCCATCCTCCCTCGGGAAAAGGAACTCACCGTGGAGCTCCTGGAAGCGCTGAAGGCGATCCATACTTCCCAAGGCCTGCTCAGTTGGCTGGATGTGTTCAACGCCTGGGCCCAGGCCCGCGCGGCCGGCCCCGAGGGAGCCTTCGTCCAGGCCACTGCCGAGGCCGCCTTGGACCGTCTGGAGGAGGCCCAGGACCAGCCCTCTTACGAGGCCATGCGGCTGTTGGCCCGCGCCATCCTGGGCTGGTGGTCCCTCGCCGTGGACGCCCTGGCGCTGGGCGAGGAGGCCGCTGGCCTGCGGGTGCGCGCCCTCCACCTGGCCCGTCAGTTGGACGAGGTCACCGAGGGGCGCTGGGCGCTGGCCACCTGGCTCGAGACCCACACGCCGCGCCCCCGGTGAACCGGCCCCGCCTGGGCCGCCGAGGGGTCGAGGGATCGAGGGGCTATCCGAACAAAAACCCCGCCATGCCGTGGGTCGCCGGGCTGCTGCACCCTCTGGCTCCGGTGGGGGCCTCCGGCCGGTTGCCGCCTTGACGCGCCCTGCGCGCAGGCCGTCTAACGCGTCCCCGGACCCGAGACCGGCCCCCTCATGAACAGGTGTTGGCGCCAGCCGCTGAGCACGACCGCACGCACATGGCCGGGCTGCTTTCATTTTAGTCCAACCGGCGGCGGTGGTCAACCAGCCAGGCCCCTGGGAGGGACAATGCTGGAGATCGGGCTCTTCGCAGGGATCGGATGGGGCGTCGGGATGCTGATCAACGGGCTCGCCGAGGGGCTGCCGCGGCGGCAGGTCCTGCCGCGCTGGGAGGATCGGCGGCCCTCGGCCTGGCTGTCCTGGGCCCGCCACGGCCGGCGGCCGAAGGGACGGGCCCTGGTGGTGGAACTGGCGCTGCCCCTGCTCTGGGCCTTGGCCGCGGCCCGCTGGGGCGCGACGATCCGGGGCGGGCTAACGGGCCTTTACCTTTCGGTGCTGGCCCTAGCGACCGTCACCGATCTCGAGGGGCGCCGCATCTACGATGCGGTGATGCTGCCGGCCATCGCCCTGGCCATCGTCCTGGCCCCAGTCTCCCCATGGCTGGGCGGCGGGGCGTGGGGGGCCTGGCTGACCGGCCTGGGGATCTTGGGGTTCTTTGTGGGGCTGGTCCTCCTGACGCGGGGGGGGCTGGGGGGCGGCGACGCGACCTTGGCGGCCTTCATCGGCCTGGTGACCGGGTTTCCCCAAGGCCTGCAGGCCCTGGCCATCGGGATCCTCTTGGCCGGCGGCGCGAGCCTTGGGCTGCTGGCAGCCCGACGGGTGACCCTGAAAACCGCTATCCCCTATGGTCCCTTCCTGGCCCTCGGAGGCGCCCTCATCCTGCTGGGCCTTGGTGAACCGGTCCCAGGGTCTTGACAATACCCCGCCGCATGCCTATCATGGAGTTAAACGTTTAACTCCTATCGGGCGATGGCGACATTACGGGAAGTTGCCCGGCGGGCGGGGGTTTCCATCGCCACGGTCTCCTACGTGTTGAACGGCACGCGGCGGGTCCGGCCGGAGGTGGAGGCCCGGGTGTGGGAAGCGGTGGCGGCGCTGGGGTATCGGCCGAACCGGGTGGCCCGGGGCCTGCGGCGGCGGCGGACCCATGTGTTGGGGCTGATCGTCCCGGACAGTGCCAACCCCTTCTTCGCGGAGGTCGCCCGGGGGCTGGAGGACGCCAGTTTCGCGGCTGAATACCGGCTGATCCTTTGCAACTCCGATGGAGACCCATTGAAGGAGCAGCGTTACCTAGAGGTTCTCCTCGAGCAACGGGTCGATGGGATCGCCCTCGTCTCCGCCAGCGCGGCCCCTCTCCACCTTTCGACGCTCCAAGCCTCGGGGGTGCCTTTCGTGGTGGTGGATCGGGATCTGCCGGGCCTGGAGGCGGACTGCGTGCTGGCGGACAACCTGCAGGGGGGATATTTGGCCACACGGCATTTGTTGGAGCGGGGCCATCGGCGGATCGCGTGTATCACGGGCCCTTCGGACTTGACCCCCAGCGCGGATCGGGTGCGGGGCTACCGACAGGCGATGGCGGAGGCGGGGATTGAACCGCCGGACCTCTGGATCCGTCGGGGGGATTTCCGGGCGGAGAGCGGCTACCAGGCCGCCCGTTTCTTCCTCAGCCTTCCACCGGGGCTGCGCCCGACAGCGATCTTCGCCTGCAATGACTTGATGGCCATCGGGGCGCTGCGGGCGATCGGGGAGGCCGGCCTGGCGGTGCCTCGGGACATCGCCTTGGTGGGTTTTGACGACATTACCCTGGCGGCCTACGTCATCCCTCCGCTGACCACGGTGGCCCAGCCGACCTATGAGATGGGACGCCTGGCGGGGGAGCTGTTGATCCAGCGCATCCAGGAGCGGGGACGCCCGCCGGCCCGTCACCTCCTGCCGGTCCGCCTGGTCGTTCGTCAATCCGCCTAGCGCTGAGGAGAGGGCCCATGAAGAAACGAGGGTTGTTGAACGCCCCCCTGAGCCATGTGATCGCCCAGATGGGGCATGGGGATCTCCTGGTCATCGCGGACGCCGGGCTGCCGATCCCCCCTGAGGTCCCGCGCATCGACCTTGCCGTGCGCCCGGGGCTTCCTTCTTTCCTGGATGTCCTCGAGGCAGTCCTCGAGGAGCTCCACATCGAGAAGGCGATCCTGGCCTCGGAGATGGAGGCCCGCAGCCCCCATCTTTACCAAGCGACGCGGCACCGCCTGGGGTCCATTCCTCTCGAGCAGGTGCCGCATGAAACGTTCAAAGCCATGACCGCCCGGGCGCGGGCCGTGGTTCGGACCGGCGAGTGCACACCTTATGCCAACGTCATCTTGGTCTCCGGCGTGATCTTCTGAGGCGAGGTGGGGATTGAGCGCGGAGCGTCCGGTGCGGGGGAACCGCACGCTGGCGGGATCCGGGATGGTGTTCGTCCGGGCGTTGGGGGATGCGCTTTCCCGAATCCGGCGGGAGGAGGCCTTGGGGGCTCGAGAGCGGTGGGGGCGCCTGGGCCTGGTGCTGACGCTTTTGCTCTTTTGCGGGGCCCTGGCGTTGCTCTCGCCGCGCTTCCTGATCCCCAGCAACCTGATCAATGTGATCCGACAGACCGCGGTGAACGGCATCATCGCGGTGGGGATGACTCTGGTCATCCTGACCGGGGGCATCGACCTCTCGGTGGGTGCGGTGCTGGCCCTGAGCGGGGTGGTGGCGGCGAGCGGGGTGACCGGGGGGCAGCCGGTGATCGTCGCGATGCTCGAGGCCCTGGCCCTCGGGGCGATCCTCGGCGCCCTGAACGGGATCGCCGTGGCCTGGCTGCGCCTCCCTCCCTTCATCACCACTTTGGGGATGATGACCGTCGCCCGCGGGCTCGCTCTCAGTTACACCCAGGGACGGCCCATCACGGGTTTCCCGGAGCCCTTCCGCTGGCTGGGGACCGGGTGGCTGGGGCCGTTGCCGATCCCTGTTCTGGTGATGGGCCTGATCTTCGGGCTCGGCTTCGTGCTTCTCCACCACACGGTCTTCGGGGAGCGGCTGCTTGCCATCGGCAACAACCTGGAGGCCGCCCGGGCGTCCGGCATCCGGGTGTCCCGTTACTTGATCGCCACCTACGGGCTGAGCGGTCTCCTGGCGGCCCTGGCCGGGCTCATGCTGATCGGCCGCCTGGACTCCGCCCCGCCGACTCTGGGGATCGGTTATGAGTTCGACGCCATCGCCGCGGTGGTGATCGGAGGGACCCGTCTGACCGGCGGCGAGGGCTGGCTGATGGGCACCCTGATCGGCGCCCTGATGATCGGGATCCTGAACAACGGGATCAACCTTTTGAACATCCCTGCGTTCTACGAACAAGTGGTCAAGGGCGCTGTCATCGCAGGGGCGCTCCTGCTGCATCAAGCGCTGCGGCGCGGATGAGGGCTGGGGAGGCTCAAGCGCACGGCTGTGCGCTTGAATCCGATTCTTGCTGGAAGGAGGAGAAGCCATGCGTGCCCGTCTGTGGATGGTTCTGGTTGTGGTGGCGGCTCTAGGCCTTGGGGCGTGCGCGCCCTCCGCGGCGCCCAGGGCCACGGCGACGCCGGCGGCGGCGCCCGCGCGGGAGATCGTCCTCGGGCTCTCCCTCTCCACCCTTAACAACCCCTTCTTCGTCACCCTGAAGGAGGGAGCCGAGAAGGCCGCCGCTCAATACGGCGTGCGGCTGATCGTCGTCGACGCCCAGGACGATCCCGCCAAGGAGGCGGCCAACATTGAGGATCTGATCCAGAAGAAGGTCTCGGCCCTCCTCATCAACCCGACCGACACCAAGGCGGTGGTGCCCAGCATCCAGAAGGCCAACCAGGCGGGCATCCCCGTCTTCACCGTGGACCGGGCGGCGGAGGGCGGCCAGATCGTCTCCCACATCGCCTCGGACAACGTGGCCGGCGGGCGGATGGCCGCGGAGTTCCTCTGCAAGGCCCTGAACGGCAAGGGCAAGGTGGTGGAACTGGAGGGCATCCCCGGCACCTCCGCGGCCCGGGATCGGGGCAAGGGCTTCAACGACTATCTGAAAGAGAAGTGCCCCGGCCTGGAGGTGGTCGCCCGCCAGCCGGCGGATTTCAACCGGGCGAAGGGCCTGCAGGTCTTCGAGAACATCCTTCAGGCCCAGCCGAAGATCGACGGCGTCTTCGCCCACAACGATGAGATGGTGCTAGGCGCCATCCAGGCCGCGGAGGCCGCCGGGCGCACCGGCATCATCTTCGTGGGCTTCGACGCCATCGACGACGCGGTCAAGGCGGTGAAGGAAGGCAAACTCGCAGCCACCGTGGCCCAGCAGCCGGCCGAGATGGGCCGCCTGGCAGTGGAGATGGCCGTCAAGTATCTACGGGGCGAGAAGGTGGAGAAGTTCATCCCGGTCCCCCTCTCGCTGGTGACCAAGGAGACGGTGAAGTGAAAACAGCGGGCGGCGCCGGCGCGGCTGGCGCCGCCCCTATTCCGATCCGGGTGATACCGATGGTGCAGCCCTTGCTTCGCGCGGAAGGGATTTCCAAGGCCTTCCCCGGTGTCCAGGCCCTGGATCAGGTCAGCCTGGAGATTTTCCCGGGGGAGATCCACGGGCTGGTGGGGGAGAACGGGGCCGGCAAGAGCACCCTCATCCGTATCCTCGCGGGGGTCCTCCGCCCGGACGAGGGGCGGATCTTCTGGCAGGGCCACCCGGTGGAGATCGCCGACCCGCGCCATGCCCGCCGCCTGGGGATCGCCGTGATCCATCAGGAACTGAGCCTCCTCCCGAACCTGTCGGTGGCGCGCAACCTTTTCTTGGGACGGGAGCCCCGCGGGTGGCTGGGGATGCTGGATCACCGCACCATGGCGCGGGAGGCCCGCCGGATCCTGGCGGGGCTGGAGATGGATCTGGACCCAGGGGCCCTGGTAGGCATCCTACCGTTCGCCCAACGCCAGATGCTGGAGATCGCCCGGGCGGTCTCGGAGGATGCCCGCCTGCTGATCATGGACGAGCCGACCTCCGCCCTCAGCGAACGGGAGATCGCCCGCCTGTTCGAACTGCTCCGCGAACTGAAGTCGCGCGGCGTCTCGGTCCTCTTCATCTCCCACCGCCTGGAGGAGGTCTTCCGGATCGCCGATCGGATCACCGTGCTTCGGGACGGCCGGCATATCGGCACCTTCCCCACTGCTGAGGTCACGCCCTCCGCCGTCGTCCGCATGATGGTCGGCCGGGAGATCCGGGAGATGTTCGTGCGCAGCGGTTCCCCCGGCGCCGAGATCGCCCTGGAGGTGCAGGGGCTGAGCCGCCCAGGGGCCTTCCGCGATATCTCCCTGGAGATCCGACGGGGGGAGATCGTCGGCCTGTTCGGCCTGGTCGGTGCGGGCCGCAGCGAGGTGGCCCGGGCCCTGTTCGGCTTGGACCCCGTGGATCGCGGGGAGATCCGGATCGAGGGGAAAGCGGTGCGCATCCGATCGCCGGCCGACGCCATCGCTGCGGGGATGGCCTTCATCCCAGAGGATCGCAAGGCCCAGGCCCTCTTCCTGAGCATGGCAGTGCGTTCCAACATCGCCATCTCCGCCCTGCACCGCCTTGCCCGCGCGGGGTTCCTCTGGGGCTCCCAGTTGGAAGCGTGGACCTGGCCCTACATCCGCCAACTGGACATCCGTCCTCCTCGCCCGGGCATGCCGGTGCGCCATCTCTCCGGCGGAAACCAGCAGAAAGTGGTGATCGCCCGCTGGTTGATGCTCCGGCCCAAGATCCTCATCATGGACGAGCCGACGCGGGGCATCGATGTCGGCGCCAAGGCGGAGATCCACGTCTGGATGGACCGCCTTGCCCGGGAGGGAATGGCGATCCTGATGATCTCCTCAGAGCTCCCGGAGGTCCTTGGGATGAGCGATCGGATCCTGGTCATGCGGGAGGGACGGATCGTAGGGCGCCTGGCCCGCGGGGAGGCGACTGCCGATCGGATCCTGGCGCTGGCGATGGGGGATCCGCATGGCTGAGGGACGCAGGCTCCTCGAGCGGTGGAGTGGGGTGCTGGTGCTGCTGATCCTGTGGGCCGGCCTGGCGCTGGCGACGCCCCGCTTCCTCACCCCATCGAATCTCCTGAACGTGGCGCTGCAGTCCTCGATCTTGGCGGTGGTGGCCATGGGGATGACGGCCACCATCCTCAGCGGAGGGATCGATCTCTCGGTCGGGTCGGTGATGGCCTTCACCGGCGCGCTGGCCGCCGGCCTGATGGTCTGGAACGGCTGGCCGGTGGCGGCGGCCATGGCCATCGCCTTGGGGGCAGGGCTGGCCCTGGGTGCCCTCAACGGCGCCCTGGTGGTCTACGGCCGCCTGGCCCCTTTCATCGCGACCCTCTCGACCATGGCCATCGCCCGGGGCCTCACCCTGGTCTACACCCGTGGATATCCCATCGCCGGCCTGCCGGATCCGTTCACGGCCCTGGGGACGGGGCATCTGCTGGGGGTCCCCATGCCGGTGGTGATCATGGCCGGCGTGGCGGTGGTTGTCGGCTTCCTGCTGCGCCGGACGCCCTGGGGGCTCCACCTGTATGCCGTCGGCGGGGGCGAGGACCTGGCCTGGCTCTCCGGTGTCCGGGTTCCGTGGATCAAAGGCTCGGTCTATCTCCTCAGCGGGCTCCTGGCGGCCCTGGGAGGACTCCTGCTGACCGCCCGGTTGTGGTCCGCCCAGCCCAACGTCGGCCTCGGGTTGGAACTGGAGGCCATCACGGCCTCGGTCCTGGGAGGGGCCCGCCTCAGCGGCGGCTACGGGGGCGTGGGCGGGACCCTCATCGGGGCCCTGGTGATGGGAACGGTCAGCAACGGCCTGAACCTGCTGGAGGTTCCCTCGTATCATCAGCAGGTGATCAAGGGGCTGGTCTTCATCATGGCCGTGGGCCTGGATCGGTTGCTGAAGACCGGCCCCCTCCCCTCAGCAACCGCATCCCCTTTGCGGCGGAGGGAGGGTCGATGAGCCTTCTGGTCCTCGGGAGCATCAACATGGACCTGGTGGCCGTGGCGTCTCGGCTCCCCCGCCCGGGCGAGACGTTGCGGGGGATCCGCTTCTTCACCGCCCCCGGGGGAAAGGGAGCCAACCAGGCGGTGGCAGCGGCCCGCTTGGGGGTGCCCACGCGGATGATCGGCCGGGTCGGGAACGACGTCTTCGGGCCGGCTCTTCGGCGCGCCCTGGAGACGGCGGGGGTGGATATCGAGGGGGTGGCCGTGGATCCGGAGACCAGCTCGGGGACAGCCCTCATCGTGGTGGCGGAGGGGGGGCAGAACACCATCGTGATCATCCCGGGGGCCAACGGCCGGGTGGGGGCAGCGGAACTGGCCCAGTTGGAGCGCTGGCTGGCGACCGCGCGGATCCTCCTCTTGCAATTGGAGGTGCCGTTGGATGTGGTCATGGCCGCGGCGGAACGGGCCGCGCGGGCAGGGGTGATGGTCATCTTGAACCCGGCCCCCGCTGCCCCGTTGCCGCCGGAAGCCTACCGCTGGTGCACCTGGCTGACCCCAAATGAGGTGGAAGCCGAAGGGTTGGTGGGCTTTCCCTTGACGGAGCCCGGGGCGGTGGAGGAGGCTGCTCGGACGCTGGTGGGTCGCGGCTGCCGTCATGTGGTGATCACCCTGGGGGAGCGGGGAAGCCTCTATGCGGATGCTGAGACGATCCGATGGATCCCCGCCTATTCGGTGCCGGTGGTGGATACCGTGGCGGCCGGCGATGCTTTCAACGGCGCCCTGGCCGCTGCCCTGTGGGAGGGACGATCGATCGAGGAGGCGCTGCGATGGGCCAGCGCCGCCGGCGCCCTCAGCGTGACCCGCCCGGGCGCCCAACCCTCCCTGCCGAGCCGAGAGGAGCTTCTCGCCTTCCTGGCGGCCCAATCCCTACCCCGGTGAGCCGTTCAGGGCACCCCCGAAGCAGTCCTAGAAGCGAGGAAGGCCGGCGCTCATCCCACCCCATACAGGCCGAGGAGCCGATCGAGGCCGGCCTCGGCGAAGCGGCGGACCAGCAGGCTGGGATCCTCGAGGGCAGCGAACAGGGCCGGGACGCTGTGGGGCGAGGCGATGCGGGCCAGCACCCGGGCGGCCAGGATCCGCACCTGGGGGTGGGGATGTTGCAGGCTCTCTGCCAGCACCGACAAGGCGGCCTCTCCATATCGGGCGAGGGCCTCGGCCGCCACCCACGCGACCCAGGGAAGATCCTCCAGTCGGCGCTGAAGCGCCGAGAGGACCTCCTCCGCCATCGACGTCCGCGGCCGGGCTCCCAGCGCCCAGGCGGCCGCCGCCCGAACCCCCGGGTCCGGATCCTCCAAAGCCCCCTGCAACAAGGCCACGCCCGGGGCGTCTGGGGTCTCCGCTAGGATCCGACACGCCCAGGCCCGCAGATCCGGGTCTGGATCTTGCAGCAACGCCTGGGCCAGGTCCTCCAGACGCCCCGGGTCCCCCTGCCTGTCGGAGATCCAACGCTCCGCCTGCTCCGGGTCCTCCCGGAGCAGGCGCCGCCACCTCTCCAGGCTCATCGCGCCCGAGCCGCCCGCGCTCATGCCGCTGGCGGGGGGACCGGCAGGGCTTCCACTGGCGTCTCCCGCCATTTGTCCCCTTCCTCGATGAGCATCACCGGGATGCCGTCTCGGATCGGATACTTGCGTCCGCAATCCGGCTCCACGCAGACCAGCCACACGTCCTTCACCAAGTGCAACCGTCCCGGGTCCGGGCCCTCCTTCCGCGTCGGGCCGGAGACGCAGTGCGGACATCGCAGGATCTCCAGCAACTCAGGGCTGATCACGGGTTCCACCTCCTGCATGCTGAGGATCACCGTGCCAGCCGGACCACGGTGGCGCCGTCGTCCGGCGTCGGCTCCAAGGCCTCCACGTGGGGATGGCTCCGGAGGCGTTCGCGGATGGCCCGCCGCAGGGCCCCGGTGCCCTTGCCGTGGATGATCCGCACGAAGGGCATCCCGGCCAGGAAGGCGTCGTCCAGGAATTTCTCCACCAGCGGCAGCGCCTCCTCCACCCGCATCCCCCGCAGATCCAGATCGAGGGGAAGCGTCGGGACGCGGACCCCGGAGGCCCCGCTGGGCTCCGGTCGGTCCGGCCGCGCCCCCTGGCGCCGCTCCAGATCCGAAAGGGACATCCGAAGCCGCCAGCGGCCCACCTGCACGTCGGCAGCGTCCTCCTCCAGGCTCAGGATCTCGCCCTCCGCCTGTAACGGCCGAACCCACACCCGGTCCCCAACGGCGAAGGCCAGGCCCGCCGAGAGCTCCGACGCCGGGGCGGCCGGACGGAGGGCTTCCCGCAGGCGGGCCTGCAATGCCTCCAGACGGCGCCGGGCGGCTTCGACCTCCGCCGCGTGCACGGCCCGCACCTGGCGGCGGATCCGCTCCACCTCCTGGCGGGCCTCCGCCAGCAACGCTTCCACTTGCTCCCGGGCCTCGCGCAGCAGCCGCTCCCGCTCCGCCTCGACACGGGCCAGCCGGGCCCGCCATTCCGCCTCCAGCGCCTGAGCCTCCCGCCGGGCCCCCTCGGCCTCCTCCCAGGCTCGGACGGCTTCCCGACGGAGCCGCTCCGCCTCAGCCAGCAAGGTCTCCAGATGGAGGGCCTCTGGCGCCACGTATTGCTGGGCGCGCGCGATCAACGCCTCCGGCAACCCCAGGCGCCGGGCGATCAGGAAGGCGTTGGATCGGCCCGGCAGCCCGATGCGCAGCCGGTAGGTCGGCGCCAAAGTCTCGGGATCAAACTCCATGCTGGCGTTGATCGCCCCTGGCGTCGTCTGCGCCCAGAGTTTCAACTCCGGGAAATGGGTGGCCACCAGCGTGGTCGACCGGCGGGCGTGGAAATGTTCCAGCAACGCCCGGGCCAGCGCAGCCCCCTCCGTCGGGTCGGTCCCCGCCCCCAGTTCGTCCAGGAGGACCAAGGAGCGCTCCGTGGCCCGCTCCAGGAACCCCAGGATATTGAGCAGGTGCGCCGAGAACGTCGAGAGATTCTGCTCGATGCTCTGCTCGTCGCCGATATCTGCGTAGATCCCGTCGAAGACCGGCAGGCGGGAGCCCTCGGCGGCCGGGATGTGCAGGCCGCTCTGGGCCATGATCGCCAAAAGGCCCACCGTCTTCAGGGCCACCGTTTTCCCGCCCGTGTTGGGCCCCGTCAGGATCAACATAAAGGTGGAAGGGCCCGGCGTGACGTCGATAGGCACCACCCGCTGGGGATCCAGGAGCGGATGGCGGGCCTGGCGCAGCCAGAGAGGCGAGGCCGCCCGCCGCTCCGGGGGCTCCTCCGGCCACGGGACGATCTCCGGACGCTCCGCCCCGAGGGCGATGGCATAGCGGGCCTTGGCCAGGGCCAGATCCAGGTCCGCCAGGGCCTCCAGGGTGGCGTAGAGATCTTCCGCCTGCGCCCCCACCCGCGCGCTCAGATCCGCCAGGATGCGGGCCACCTCTTTTTCCTCCTGCGCCTGCAGGGCCCGCCAGCGGTTCCCCATCTCCACCACCGGCAGCGGCTCCACGAACAGCGTAGCGCCGCTGGCCGAGGTATCGTGGACCAGCCCGGGGATCTTCCCCCGATGCTCCGCCTTGACCGGCAGGACGAAACGGCCGTTGCGCAGCGTAATCAACGGCTCCTGAAGATAGGGAGCGTATCGGGGGTCCGTCAGGTAAACCTGCAGGCGGGCCTGGATCTCCTGGCCCAGCCGCCGGATCTCCGCCCGCAGGTGTCGCAGGAGGGGGCTGGCATCATCCTTCACCTCGCCCCCCTCGTCCAGACAACGCTCCAGTTCGGCCTCCAGCTCCGGAAACTCCCGCATCCGGTCGGCATGCCGGGCCAGGCGGGGCAGGGCCTCCCGGCGCCGGAGCAACGCGCGGCGGATCCGTCGGGCCGCCCGCAGCGTGTCCAGGACCGCGAGCAGGTCCGATGGGGTAAGGGCGGCGCCGTGGCGGGCAGCCACCAGGAGGGGACGCAAATCCCGCACCCCTCCCAGGTCAAAGCCGGGCTCCTCCGCGAGCCACCGGCGGGCCTCCTCGGTTTCCGCCAGCCGATCCCGGACCTCCTCCGGGTCGCGGGAGGGACGCAGGGCCCGTGCCTTCTCCGCCCCCCAGGGGAACGCCGTATATCCTGCCAGGCGCTCCTGGATCTTCGACCACTCCAGCGTCGTGAGATCTCGTTCCCGCATCCCATTGCCCTGTCCTACAGATCCGCCTTTCATTATAAACCAGCGAAAAGGAAGACCGGCCCCGCCTTATAATCAACGGGGATCCTAGGCAGAGAGGGGAGGCTGCGATGCGGCCGCATCGGATCGAGCCGTTGATCGCAAGCGGGGAACTGGCGGCGCGGGTGCGGGCCCTCGCCGCGCAGATCTCGGCGGACTACCGGGGCCGCGACCTGCTGGTCGTGGGCGTCCTCAAGGGCGCCTTCGTCTTCTGCGCCGATCTCCTCCGACACCTGGAAGGGGTGTACACACAGGTGGACTTCATCGCGTGCTCCAGTTACGGCGCCGCCACCGAGACCTCGGGGGTGGTCCGCATCCTCAAAGACTTGAACGAACCGGTCACCGGGCGGGAGGTCCTGCTGGTGGAGGACATCGTGGACACCGGCTTGACCCTCCAGTATCTGCAGGCCCACCTCCGAAGCCAGAGCCCCCGCAGCCTGCGCACCGCCGTGCTATTGGACAAGCCCTACCGCCGCCAGGTCCCGGTGGAAGTGGATTACCGGGGCTTCGAGATCCCAGACCTCTTTGTGGTCGGCTACGGGATCGACTGGGCGGAGCGCTACCGCCATCTGCCCTACATCGGGGCGGTGCGCTTCCTCGACGGCGAGAGGGCATGAAGGGCTCGGGGAAACCCAGCTGCACGCCGAACCACCCCCGCCGGCCCGCGGGCGTGTCCTAAGGCAGGGGAAATGTGCTATCATCTTCATGAGCCTCATTGCACAGGGGGTAGGATGGCCTTCACCGTTGAGGATTTTGAGGATCTGATCCGCCTGCTGGAGCAGCGGGAGGAGTGGCGACGGCGGCTGCAAGCCCTGCTGCTGGTGGACCGGCTCCTGGCGCTGCCGGAAGAACTGCAGGTCTTCCGGCAAGAGGTGGACCAACGCTTCCGGCGGCTGGAAGGCCTGATGGAAGGCCTGATTCGGGTGGTCGAAGGCCTAACCCGGGCCCAAGAGCAAACCGCGGGCCAGGTCGGCAGCCTGATGGAGGCCGTAGCCCGCCTGGCCGAAGCCCAGGCCCGGGCCGAACAGCGCCTGGCCCGCCTGGAGGAGACCGTCCAGCGCCTCATCGAAGCCCAGGCTCTGGCCGAACAACGCCTCACCCGCCTGGAGGAGACCGTCCAGCGCCTCGCCGAAGCCCAGGCCCAGTTCGAACAACGCCTCACCCGCCTCGAAGAGGCGATGATCCGGGCCGAGGAACGCCTCACCCGCCTGGAGGAGACTGTCCAGCGCCTCGCCGAAGCCCAGGCCCAGTTCGAACAACGCCTCACCCGCCTGG
>NZ_PSLG01000068.1:0-10858 GCF_040289485.1 Thermoflexus sp. | reverse complement strand
TGGCCGCCCGCCGGCTGGCCCGCGAGATCCCCCGCCTGATCCTCGTCGGCCGCCGTCGGAACCGCCTGGAGGCCGTCGGCGCCCAGGTGGCCGCGGAGGGCGCCGAGGTGGTGATCACCACCGAGGTGGCTGCCATCCGGGAGGCGGATCTCGTCCTGACGGCCACCAGCGCCGTGGCGTCGGTCATCGAGCCTTCCCACTTGAAGCCCGGGGCGGTCGTCTGCGACGTGGCCCAGCCGCGAGATGTCTCCCGCGCCGTGGCGGAGCAGCGGGACGACGTGCTGGTGATCGACGGGGGCATGGTGGAGGTCCCCGGGGAGGTGGATTTCGGGTTCGACTTCGGCCTCCCGCCCCGCATGGCCTATGCCTGCATGGCGGAGACGATGATCCTGGCCCTGGAGGGCCGCTACGAGTCCTTCACCCTGGGCCGGAACCTCCAGATCGAGAAGGTGGAGGAGATCGCGCGGCTGGCCCGGAAGCACGGCTTTCGGGTCGCCGGCTTCCGGGCCTTCGAGCGGCCGGTCACCGAGGAGGATCTGGTGCGCATCCAGGAGAAGGCCCGGCGGGCCCGCCGGGGGGTCCTATCCCCCCGGGGCCAGCGACCGCCTGGCTAGCCCATCTCCATCCCAACGATCCGCAGAAAAAGGTCCTCCAGGGAGAGGGCCTGGGGGATGAGGGCCTCCAGGTCCGCGCCCTGGCTCACCAGCCAGCGGGCGAGGTCGGCGAGGCGGCGCCCGGGGGCCAGCCGCAAGGTGAAGGACCGATCCCCCTGGGCGAGGATCTCCCCCCACGCCGACAGCCCCGCGCGCACGCCCGGCGGGATCCGCTCCAGTTCCACCCGCACCGTCACGGAGGCCTCGGCCCGCAGATCCAGAGTCTCCACCACCCGGCCGGCCCGGAGAAAGGCCACCCGATCGCACACCCGCTCCACCTCGCTGAGGAGGTGGGAGTTCAGGAAGATGGTCACTCCCTCCGCCCGGCGGGCCCGCAAGAAATCCCGCACCAAGATCCGCCCAGCGGGATCCAGGCCGGAGGTCGGCTCGTCCAGGAAGACCAGCCGGGGATCATGAAGGAAAGCCTGGGCCAGGCCCAGGCGCTGACGCATGCCCTTGGAGAAAGTGCGGATCGGCCGCCGGGCGTCGGCCCCGAGGCCGACCTGCTCCAGCAACCCCGGGATGCGCCGCCGGAGGTCGGAGGAAGCCATCCCAGCCAGCCGCCCGTGGAACCACAGCAGCTCCTCCGCCGTGAGCCAATCGTGGAAGGCAAACCCCTCCGGCAGGAAGCCGATCTCCCGCCGCGCCCAGCGATCCCCCAGGGGGCGGCCCAACACCCGGCCGGTCCCCGCCGTGGGATGGACCAGCCCGAGCAGCATCTTGACAGCGGTGGTCTTGCCGGCGCCGTTCGGGCCCAGGAAGCCGAAGACCTCGCCCTCCGCCACCTGTAGGGTGAGGTCCGCCACCGCCACCCGATCGCCGAAGACCTTCCGTAGCCCCTCGGTTTCGATCACCCACCGGCCGGACATCGGTTCGGATCAGCGCAGGCTGCGGGCCCAGGCGAGGAGGCGATCCGGGTCCACCTCGGGGCCGCCCAGGCCGTAAAGGAATTCGGCATCGTGCCACAGGAGGAAGCGAACGGCGACCAGCTCCCCCGAGGGCGTCGCCGCGGTGGGGAAAGTGAACAGCGTGCCCTCCCGGCCGCCGCCCAGGGAGGCCGGCTGCACTTCCACAGCCATCCCCGCCGCCAGTGGGACGGGCAGCAGGAGGGTGGTCTGCCAGTCCACGGTGTTCGCCAGGCGCCGGGCCTCGGCAGCCGGCATGCCCATCAGCCGCAGGGTTGCCTCGGCCAGCGGCCGGACATCGCCTTCGGGGGACATCGTCAGCGCTGGCAGGGGGGCCTGCAGGAACCCCAGTGGGGTGCCCTGATGCTCCAGGGTGGCCAGAAGAACCGGGCCTCCTGTGAGCGTCATGGCGGTGCCGTCCAGGGTCTCCGGCAGGGCCACGTCATCAGCGCCGACCGCGTGCAGGGCCTCCCGCAGGTGGTCCAGGCGGACGGTCCAGCGGACGGTGGTCACGGGGATCACCTGCAGCGTGGCGAAGGCCTCCACCCCGGGGAGGCGGCGGATGCGGAACCCCAGCAGCGTCTCGGCCTCCTCCGGCGTCTGGACGAGGCGGGGATCGGCGCCCTCGACGGCGAGGTCGCCCCCCAGGATGCGGCGGAGGTTTTCCAGAGAGGCCTGGGGCATCGCGAACGTGTAGGGGACGACCAGGACGCGGCGGAAACGGAAGCCCTGGAGGACGGCGTGGGCGACGCGCTGCAGAGAAGGGGAGAGGACGAAGGCCAGCGCCACGGCGATCCCCATCAGGATCCACAGCACCCCTTTTCGTCGGCCCATCGTCGGCCTCCTGAGGTTGGGATCTCCCTGTAGGGGAGACGTGGGGGCCAGGGGATCGGTTCCCAGGCCCGATGGTGGGTTGGTTGGAAACGCGCGGGATAGGGGTAGCCTATCCGTGTCCCCAGAGAAGTGTGAAGAAGCCACGCCGGGCGGCCATGGCTTCTTCCCAGTGGGTTCGGTTCTGATGAAGTTAGGGAGCCGATCCCCGAAGGGGCGACGGCAGAGATCGCAGGCTATTTCACCATATGCTTCTCGATGTAGGCGACGGCCTCGCCGACGGTGGTGATCTTCTGGGCGTCCTCATCGGAGATCTCGCCCCCGAAGCGCTCCTCCAGGGCCATGATCAGTTCCACCAGGTCGAGGGAGTCGGCCTCCAGATCCTCGCGGAAACGGGCTTCCGGCGTCACCTTCTCCGGCGGCACGCCCAGCACCTCCACGATCACCTCGCGCACCTGTTCGAACACCGTGCTCATAGAACCCTCCCCGGCGAATTTTGGTTGGGATTCTACCCGGTCCCGCGGCGGCGTCAAGGGCCGTGTCTTCCGATGCCTTGACATGCCTTTCCGCGCCGGAGTAAGATGATTCCGCAATTTAAAACACCATGGCGCCGGCCGTGTTACGCGGGCGCGTGGGATCGGCGAGGGACGATGATCTCCCAGCGGAAGGCGGACCACATTCGCATCAACCTGGAGGAGGACGTCCGTTTCGGGCGGCTGACCGCAGGGTTCGAACGGTTGCGCTTTGTGCACCGGGCGCTCCCGGAATTGGACCTGCGGGAGATCGATCTCTCGACCACCTTCTTCGGGAAGCCCCTGCGGGCCCCTCTGCTCATCTCCTCCATGACCGGGGGCACGGAGGAGGCGGCCCGCATCAACCGGAACCTGGCCGAGGCGGCCCAGGCCCGTGGCATCGCCATGGGCCTGGGGTCCATGCGGGCGGTCCTCGAGCGTCCGGATCTGCTGCCCACCTTCCAGGTGCGCCGCTACGCGCCGGACATCCTCCTCTTCGCCAACCTGGGGGCCGTGCAACTGAACTACGGCTACACCGTGGACCACTGCCGCCGGGCGGTGGAGTGGGTGGAGGCGAACGCCCTGATCCTCCACCTCAACCCCCTTCAGGAGGCCTTACAGCCCGAAGGCGACACCAACTTCGCGGGGCTGCTGCGGAAGATCGAGGCGGTGTGCCGCGCCCTCTCGGTCCCCGTGGTGGTCAAGGAGGTGGGCTGGGGGATCTCGGAGGAGGTGGCCCGGCAACTGGCCGCCGCCGGGGTCGCCGCCATCGACGTGGCCGGGGCCGGGGGGACCTCCTGGAGCCAGGTGGAGATGCATCGGGCGCCGGATGAGGTGCACCGGCAGGTGGCGGCCGCCTTCCGGGAATGGGGGATCCCGACCGTGGAGGCCATCCGCATGGCCCGGCGGGGGGCGCCGGGCCTCCCCATCATCGCCAGCGGTGGGATCCGGGACGGGGTGGACGTGGCCAAGGCGCTGGCCCTGGGTGCCTCCCTGGCGGGGATGGCCGGCCCCTTCCTGCGGGCCGCGGTGATCTCGGCCGAGGCGGTGGCGGAGACCATCGAGATCGTCACCCGCCAGTTGCGGATCGCCATGTTCTGTGTGGGGGCGCGGGACCTGGAGGCCCTCCGTGCGGTTCCCCTCGTGGAGGAGCGGGCGTCGGATCACTAGAGGAGGAGGCGGGACGGGATGGGCGCGTGGGAAGCCTTCTTCGCGGAGTGGATGCCGGCCCTGGAGGCGGAGATGCAGGCCGCGGTCGGGGAGCCGGCGGCCCCCGCCGAGACCCTGTTCTACGGGATGCTCCACTACCACCTGGGCTGGGTCGACGCCGCCCTCCGCCCGGTCCGCCTCAACGCCGGCAAGCGCCTGCGCCCGATGCTCTGCCTGCTGGCGTGCGCCGCCGGCGGGGGGGATCCGGCCCGCGCGCTCCCGGCGGCGGCGGCCATCGAACTGCTGCACAACTTCTCCCTGATCCACGATGACATCGAGGACCGCAGCGAGACGCGGCGGGGCCGGCCCACGGTGTGGGCTCTGTGGGGGGTGGCTCAGGCCATCAACGCCGGCGACGCCCTTTTCACCATCGCCCACCAGGCCCTCTGGCGGCTGCGGGAGCGGGGCGTGCCTCCCGAGCTCGTCCTGGAGGTCGCCGAGCGCTTCGACGCCGCCTGTCTGGCGCTGACCCTGGGCCAGCACCTGGATCTCGCCTTCGAGGCCGCGGAGCGGATCCGGGTGGCGGATTACCTGCAGATGATCCGGGGCAAGACCGCGGCGCTGCTGGCCGCCGCCCTGGGGATCGGGGCGCGCCTGGCCGGTCGCCCCCCAAGCCCCCTGGAGGCCTTCGGGGAAGCCCTGGGGATGGCTTTCCAGATCCAGGACGACCTCTTGGGGATCTGGGGGGATCCAACCGCCACTGGCAAGCCGGTGGCCGACGACCTGCGGGCCCGTAAGAAAACCCTCCCGGTGGTGTGCGCGATGGAGCGCATGCCGGCCTTCGCCGAGCGGTATCGGGACCCTGCGACCCCGGTGGAGGATCTGGTGCGGGACCTGGAGGCCTGCGGGGCCCGCGCGGAGGCGGAGGCCATGGCCGCGACCTTCACCCAACAGGCCCTGGAGGCCCTGCGGCGGGCGGACCTACGGGATCCCTACGGCCGCGCGCTGCAGGAGCTGGCCCTCTCCCTGCTCACGCGGACCGCTTAGTGCCCCCCATGGACCTCAAGGCCCGTCTGAAGGCCTACGCGGCCGCCCTCGGCTTCGACCTCGTTGGGGTGGCGGCGGCCGGGCCCACCCCCGCGGCGGATCGCTATGCGGAGTGGGTCCGGGAGGGGCGGGCCGCCACGATGCACTACCTGACCCGACCGGACGCGGTGGAGAAACGACGGGACGTGCGGAACCTGTGGCCGGCGGCCCGCTCGGTCATCGTGGTGGCGGTCAATTACGATGCGGGCGACCCGCCTGCCCCCGATGCCGAGCCCTCCGGCCGCGTGGCCCGCTACGCCTGGGGAGAGGATTACCACGAGGTCATCGCGGAGCGGCTCCGGGCGCTCCTCGCCTTCCTGAACCGGGAGGCCGGCCGCCCGGTGGAGGGGCGGATCTATGTCGACACCGGCCCGGTGTTGGAGCGCGCCTGGGCGGTCCAGGCCGGCCTGGGGTGGATCGGCCGGAACAGCATGCTGATCCACCCGCGCTTGGGCTCCTGGCTCCTCCTCGGGGTGTTGCTGGTGGACCTGGCGCTGGAGCCCGACGAGCCGTTCCGCTTCGATCACTGCGGCACGTGCACCCGTTGCCTGGAGGCATGCCCCACGCAGTGCATCCGCCCGGACCGCACGCTGGACGCGGAGCGCTGCCTCTCCTACCTGACCATCGAGCGGCGGGAGGGGATCCCCGAGGACCTGCGGCCGGCGCTGGGGGACTGGATCTTCGGCTGCGACATCTGCCAGGAGGTCTGCCCCTGGAACCGGCGCTTCGCCCGGCCGACGGCCGATCCGGCCTTCCAGCCCCGCCCAGGGATCCCCCGGCTGTCCCTGGAGGCGGTGTTGCGCATGGACGAGGCCGCCTTCCGGGCCCGGTTCCGCCGCAGCGCGATCCGACGGGCCAAATGGCGAGGGCTGGTCCGGAACGCGCTGATCGTGGCGGGCAACCTGCGGGCGGAAAAGGTCCGCCCGCTCTTGGAGGCCTGGCGGGCACACCCGGACCCCATGCTGCGGGAGCACGCCGCGTGGGCGTTGCGGGCGATGGAGGGGCGCTCGCCCGGGGATCCGGCCGGCGTCGCCTGAGCGAAAGGGCCACCGCCCCCATCCCCCTGGGGCTATCATGGGATCGGGGGATCTGAGGATGGGAGGCATGATGGCGCGGCCACGGACCCAGTATGTGTGCCAGAAATGCGGCGCGGTCCATCCGAAGTGGATGGGCCGATGTCCCGATTGCGGAGAGTGGAACACCCTGGTCGAGGTCCCTACCACCCCAACCCTGCGGGCTGTCGGCGCCCCCCCCGGGCCAGCCCCCCAGCCCGTCTCGCTCCCGGCCGTGGAGGCGGCCGACGTCGGGCGCTGGCCGCTTCCCCTCGGGGAGTTCGCCCGGGTCCTCGGCGGCGGCGTAGTCCCCGGCTCCCTGGTCCTGGTGGCCGGCGACCCGGGCATCGGCAAATCCACCCTGCTGATGCAACTGGCCGATCGCATGGCTGGCCCCGACTTCCCGGTCCTCTACATCTCCGGCGAGGAGTCCCTGGGCCAGTTGAAACTGCGGGCCGACCGGCTGGGGCTGCGCAACCCGCACCTCTATCTCTTGAACGAGACCCGGATGGCGGCCCTGGAGGATCGCATCGCGACGCTGCGGCCACGTATGGTGATCGTGGACTCCATCCAGACCGTCTACGCGGAGGAGATCCCCTCGCCCCCGGGGAGCGTCAGTCAGGTGCGGGAGGCGGCCGTTCGTTTCCAGGCCATGGCCAAGGGCATGGGGATCACCGTCTTCCTGATCGGCCACGTCACCAAGGCCGGGCTGATCGCCGGCCCGCGGCTCCTCGAACACATCGTGGACACGGTGCTCTACCTGGAGGGCGATCGCTACCATGCCTTCCGCCTGCTGCGCAGCGTCAAGAACCGCTTCGGGGCCACCTCCGAGGTGGGGGTCTTTGAGATGCGCAGCGACGGCATGGTCGAGGTCCCGAATCCCTCCGAACTCTTCCTGGCCGAGCGCTTGATCCAGGCCTCGGGCTCGGCCGTGGCTGTCACGATGGAGGGGACCCGTCCACTGCTGGTGGAGGTCCAGGCGCTGGTCAGCCCGGCCCCGCCCGGCGCTGCCCGCCGCACCGCCAACGGGGTGGACCCCTACCGTCTCCTCCTGCTGGTGGCCGTCCTCACCAAGCGGGTGGGGCTGCGCCTGCACGACCAGGATCTTTTCGTGAACGTGGTGGGGGGACTGCGGGTGGAGGAGCCGGCGGCCGATCTGGCGGTGGCGATGGCCATCGTCTCCTCGGCCCGGGATCGCCCGCTGCCGCCCGATATGGTTTTCATCGGGGAGGTGGGGCTCTCCGGGGAACTGCGGGCGGTGGGGCATTTGGAGCTCCGCCTGGCCGAGGCGGCCAAACTGGGCTTCCGCCGCTGCCTGCTCCCCCGCACCATCCGCCGCCTGCGGGAGGTCCCTGCCGATCTCCAGGTGCTGCCCGCCCGCACCCTCGCCGAGGCCCTGCGTTTGGCCTTTGACGGCGCCACAGGGTAGGGGCTGCGGGGGCTCCGCATCGTCCTTCCGTCGGCGGATCGGGGTTGGGCAGCGGTTCCCCAGGCCCATCCGTTCAGCGTTCCCCCAGGATCACCGCGCTCCGCTCCGCCCCGCGGGCCACCGCCGGTGCCTCCGGCGGGGCCTCCTCCAGCGCCCGCGCCCGCGCCGAGAGGGCCTCGATCTCGTCCAGGTGCAGCCGAAGGACCTCTGCCAGGTCCAGCAACGCCCGCACCAGTTCCCGCTCGAAGACCCGTCGGAACGCGGCCAGGTCCCGGAAGGAGGTCCAAGCGATCTTCCCCGCCTGCTCGCTCAGCCAGAGGGCCGCAGCCGGACTGTGGGCGATCTCCTTCACGAAGATCAGGGTGCGCTGGCGGGCCCGCAGGGCGCGCGACCACTCCAGCCCCATGGGGGCGGCGTAATCCATCCCGAGCAGGAAGACATAGAGGTGGGCCGCCTCGACCGCCGCCAGGGCCGGGGCGAGGGCCTCGCCCGGCCGGGGGGTGTGGCGGATCTCCCACCCCAGCCGGACAGGCAGCCCAGCCACCACCTGGCCCACCACCTCCCGCTCGGCCTCCAGATCCGGGCTGCTGGATACGAACAGGCGGATCGGCTCCGCCATCGCCGGCCTCCGCGGGGAGCGCGGGGGCGGTCCCTCAGGCGCCGCCCACCACCGGGGGGAACAGCCGGACGAGATCCCCCGGGCGCAGCGGGGTGTCCAGCCCGGCCTGGGCCTCGTTGACGAAGACGGCGTGGATGTGTTCCAGGGGGATGCCCAGGGCGGCGGCCACCTCCCGGGGGGTCCCGCCGTCAGGGATCTCCACCGGGATCCCCTCCTCCGGGATCCCGACGGGGCGATAGCGGCGCAGGATGGCGTGCAGTTTCACCGTGACCTGCATGGCGCCCTCCTCCGAGGACGGGCCGGATGCCGCGATGCACCACCCGCCCCCCGATCGTCTGGAGGATCTTGCGAGGGTCCTCCCAACGCCCGGTGTGCTTCTGCAGGGCCTGGGCGATCTCCTTCGGCGTCAGGGGGCGGTTGCCGTTCACCAGGAAAAGCCGGAAGATGGCGTCCGTCAGCGGGGTCTGGGAGGTGATGAAATCGGACCGGCGGCTACAGTGTCGGAGCAGGGCATGCCACAGCCCGTCGATCCGCCGGACCTCCGCCGTCTCCGGGTCCACATCGTCGATCTCGGCCTCCTCGGGGTGAGCCAGGAAGCGCTCGCGGTGCTCCGGGCACAGATGGCTCATCAGATAGGCTCGGAAATCCTGGCCCTCCCGCTTCCACCACTCGTAATCGATGTGGAAGGGGGTGTCCAGGGTGGGCTTGATCAACCGCTGCAGGCCGGCGGCCCCGTTCGCACCCATCCTCATCCCTCCACCCATCGCCAGTAGCCGTCGCCCAGGTAGACGCACCCTGGAAGGTCCATGACCTCCTCGAACAGCGCCTCCGGCGGCGTGCGGATCAACAGGTTCACCGCCTGGTAAAGGGTCTTCGCGTGGACCGTGCCCTGGGGCACCAGACCGGCCAGGGCCGGGAAGAGCGTCTGGACCAGGGCGCGGACCGGGCGATGGCGCCAGCGCGGCCATAGGTCCTCCAGGGCGGACGGGTCATCGATGAACAGCAGGCTCTGGTCGTCGAACTCGCCAGGGATCTGCCGGCGGAGCATGTCGAAGGTCAAGCGGCCCTCCTCGACCTTCACCACCCGGACCCACTCGCGACGGCTGCGGCCCTGGAGCATGACCTGGACCACACCGGGCTCCCCGGACCGCCGGAAGACCACCCGGCAGCCGGGCTGAATTTGGTGGGCCGCATACCATTCCCGCAGCCCGAAGACGTAGCGGCGCTCCCGGACCACCCAGCCGGGCCAGCGCTGGCCGGTCGTCGGGTCCTCGAACGTGAAGCGGATGCGATGCGTCCGCCCCAAGGGGAACACCTGGGCCGTGCGCCGGGTCAGCGGGGCCGTCCCGCTGGCCAGGTGGGGGTAGGTGGCGATCCATGCGACCGCTTCTGCCTCTCCCGGTTGCCCGGGCCGGATCTCCTCAAGGGCGCTCCATTCGTCGTCGATCTCCGCCGCGATCCCTCGCAGCGCCGCGTCGAGGCGCTGGCCAGATCCGCGATAGGGAGCTCCCTGCAGGCGCGGGGGGGTCTCCAGGACCTCGGGGGGCTCCATGCGGCGCAGGAACCAGAGGAACTGGCCCGCCGGGCCCACCTCATCGAACCGCGGGTCCCGGTAGAGGGCGGCGTTGAGGGAGAAGATCTGGAGGGCAGGGGGGACATCGGCCGGCATCTCCAGATGGGGGAGGATCGCCTCCGGCGGAAGGGGGCCGCCGCCCTGGACGTCCAGGAGGGCCTCCACCAGGTTCAGATGGCCCTCGTGCAGTTCGACCAGCAGCGCCCGTGGGAACCAGTGGTCGCCCACCCGCACGAAATCCGGATGGCCTTCCAGGCGGGCGGCCAGGCGCTCCGCGATGCGGCGCCCCCATGTCGCCCAGATCTCCTCCGGCTGCAGGCCCTTCTCGTCCGGCCCCCGCAGTCCGTCCACCTCGTTGAGGCGGTGGGGGAGGGGATACTCGGCGGCGAACTCGCGGAGGGCTCCGCCGTCTTCGAAACGGACCTGGATGACCTTGAAAGGACCGACCTCCGGGTTGTGGCCGTCTCGGATCCCGACCACGGTGCCGAGGGCGAAGTTCAAATGGGGGAAAAACAACCGATCGCCCACCTGATAGCGATCCCGGGGGCGGAAGGGTCGGGCGCCGGCCAGGAGGCCCCGACGGCGCTCCTCGATCTCCTGGAGGCGGCGGGCGATCAGCGCCCGGGCCAGTTCCTCCGCCGTGCGGGGGAGCGGGTCCTCCAGGAACTGGTTCAGCAGCCCTTCCAGATCCGCTTCGGTGACCTCCAGATGCTCCCAGTCCACGCCAGCGGGCCAGGCGGTTGCCACCACCATCTCCTTGACGGGTTCGGGCGTTGAGATCCACCGGAGGATCGCAGTAGGGGCCCAACCGCCCCATTGCGAAGACCGGCAAATCATTCATCATTATACCAGGGAGCATGGGGGGATGACAACCGCCGGCAGCGCCACCGCCCGCCGTCGTCCCGGGACGCATCGGGGACCTGGGATGCGGCGGTCTCCGGCCGCGCTGGCGGAGGCCTTCCGCCCCCCGCAGAGGCTCCGGATCCTCTTGGATGCGCGCCCCACGCCCCCTCCGCTGCCAGGACGGGGCGCCCGATCCGCCAAACCCG
>NZ_PSLG01000067.1:0-10898 GCF_040289485.1 Thermoflexus sp. | reverse complement strand
GGACGCGGCAGCACCCGCACCCGGCTCAGAAGTAGGAAGTCCCGGCCGTCCTCTAAACGCAGCCGCTCGCCGGTGTCCGGCCGGTAGAGACCGATCTCTACCTCATAGAAGCCAGGAGGGGTTTCCGGCTTCACGACCAAACGGTAAGTCTCTCGGTAAATCTCCCCTGCCTGCCAGCGGGACGTGGGCGGGACCGGCGGCCGGTCCTCCTGTCCCCAGAGGGTCTGCGGCGGTTCCAGGATGTGGGTGAAGACCGTGTAGTCATGGCGCGTCGGACAGCGGGACCGCCAGTATAACGTCAGCACCACCGTCTCCCCCGGATGCACCCGCCGAGGCGCCATCTCGTATCCGACCAGCTCCACGCACTTCCCAAATCGATAAGCGAGCGGGTTCGGGTAAGGGCCCGGGCGGGGGAGGAGGGCCAAGTCGCCGAAGGCGACGAAATCCCCCTGGGGATTCCGCGCCCGATCCGAGACCGGCATCCGCTCCCCCGTGCGCCGGTCGTAGAAGCCCATCCTCAGGGAGAGGCGGGCCGGGGCGGCAGCCGTCTCCGGCACCCTCAGACGATAGACTTCGATCCAGCGCTGGCCCGGCTCCAGGGACGTCGCTCGGACCAAGCCCTGTCGGGGGTAGCGGTCGTCCTGGGCCACGATGATGTCCAGGTCGTCCACCAGGTGGACGAAGAGGCTCCAATCCCGCCTCGGCCGCCGGAGCGCTTCCAGGTAGAGGGTCAGGTCTACGGATTGCCCCGGCTGCAGGGAGGAAGGGGAAAGGGCATACCCCAGCAGCCGGAATTCATCGCCGAAGAAGGCCTCCAGGCGGTGGGGGATTTCCGCTTTTTCGGGCCACTCCGGGGGGCGGTAAGCGGGGGCGATCCAGAGGAAGGGCGAAAGAAAGGCCAGCGCGGCCAGGAGAGGGACGGGAAGGGCGCGCAGGGGCCGGACCAGGCGATGAGATCCGCTAATGGCGAAGACCACCGTTTCCCACCCTGCCCACAACCCCAGGGAGATGGGGCCGATGGCTGGGAACAGCAGCCTTCCTTGGGAGGCCATCGTCTGGGATGTCCAGCGCAGGAAGGCGGCGAAAAGAACGGCAACGTAGGCCAGCAGCCACAATCCCACCAGCCACCTCTCACCCCAGCGGCAGGACCGGGCGGAGCGCCAAGCGGACCGTCCCACGCCGGCGAGCAGGCCTGCGGCACAGAGAGCCGTCCACAGATCCAGCAAACGGTAAACCCAGAGGGGCATCAGGACGTTCATCCACCCGAAGACGCCCCAAAAGGACCAGCGGAAGCCCTCGAACTCCCGGACCAGGTCCGTGAGGGTGGCCGAGCGCCGTCCGACGATGTCCAACATCACGGAGAGGCCGAGGAGGTCGTGGTAGAGGGTCCAATTGCGCCAGAACCACCAGCCGCAGAGGGCCAGGGCGATGGTGAAAACAGCGGTCGCCTCCAGCACCCCATGCCGCCACTGACGTTCCCGTCGGGCAACGATCAGGAGAAGGGCGAGGGCCGGTGGCCAGAGGGCGAGGCCGCTCAGTTTGGCCAATGCTGCTGCCCCCAGGGCTAGGCCCAGCAGAACAGTGCGCACCCAGGAGCGCCCTCGGCGGAAGCGAAGGGCCAGAAGCCACAGGCCCACCGCCGTCATCGCGTTGACCAGCGCGTCGTTGTTCACCGACGCCGTGATGAAAAGAAACATTGGGTTGGCCGCCACCAGCAGGCCGCTCCCCAGGGCCCAGCAGGGACGATCCGGGAAGAAAAGCCGGACCGTTTCCACCGTTGCCAGAACGGTCAGGAGGCCCAGGAGCACCGAGGCCAGACGCCAGAGGTGGAGGGTGAGGACCGCCCCCCGCCAGGGGAAGGGTTCCCATGGCCCGCGCAGTACCTGATTGCGATTGGCCACCTGAGAGGCGTCGCCGGGATGGGCGTGCGGGTTGCGGTGAACCAGGGCCTCGAGGTCGTCCAGCGGGAGACGGAGGGCATGGGTGATCCCGGCCAATAGAGCGTAATACAGCGGCGGCTGGCTGCCTTCCTGCCGCCAGGGGGTCTCCTCGCCGGGGCGCTGGACAGGAAGGCCTTCCCCACGCGCCAGGCGGACCGCCATGCCGATATGCCACAGCTCATCGGGGGACTCGAAAAGGGGGTTCAGCGCGCTGTGCAGCAGGGCCAGGGCCAGGTACAAGGCTGCGATCAGCGGTAGGGGACGCGGATTCCACTTGCCCATCGAGCCCCTCCTCGTCGGGATGGTCGCCCGCGAGGGTCGGCGGCGCTCTCAATACGCAGTATAGCACTGGGAGCAGCAGGGGCTGAGCCAGGGGCCCGATCCCCCTCTTACACGGGCGACCCGTGGAGCAGCCGGTAGAGCAGGAAAAGGTTGAGACCGATCACCAGGGTGGCCACCAGCCCGGCGAGGGCGGTGGTCAGGGGGCGGTTGCGCAACGGCCCCATCAGATCCTCCCGGGCCGTGAACAGGATCAGGGGGACGAGGGCGAAGGGGAGCCCGAAACTCAGCACCACCTGGCTGATCACCAGCGAGCGGGTGGGATCCCAGCCCATCCCCAGCACGACCATGGAGGGCAGCATCGTGACCAGCCGTCGGACTCCCACGGGGATCCGGCGGTGGAGGAACCCCTGCATGATCTCCTGGCCGGCCATGGTCCCCACCACCGAGGAGGAAAGGCCGGAGGCCAGCAGGGCGACGGCGAACAGCACCCCGGCCAAGGGGCCCAGCAGCGGGATCAGCGTGCGATAGGCTTCCTCCAGGGTACCGATCTCGGGGAGCCCGGCGAAGTGGAAGGCGGCGGCGGCCGCGATCATGATGGCCGCGTTGATCAGCCCCGCGATCCCCATGGCGATCACCACGTCGATCCGCTCCATCCGCAGCAGGCGCCGCTTCCGCTCCACGTCCGCGATGGGGATCCGGTTCTGGGTCAGGGCGGAGTGAAGGAAGATGACATGGGGCATCACCGTGGCCCCCAGGATGCCGCTGGCCAGCAGCACGCTCTCGGTGTCGGAGAAGCGGGGGATGAAAATGTGCTGGGCGATGCGGGCCGGGTCGGGGCGGATGAGGAACAGTTCGGCGAGGTAACTGAGGCCGATGACAGCCACGAAGAGCATGATGACCATCTCCAGAGGCCGGAACCCGGCCTGCTCGATCTGGAGGATGGTGAAGGTGATCAGGCCGGTGACCAGGCCGGCCAGGGGCAGGGGGATGTGGAACAGGAGGTTGAGGGCGACGGCTGCCCCCACGAACTCCGCCAGGTCGGTGGCCATGGCCACGACCTCTGCCACCGCCCACATCCCCCAGACCACGGGGCAGGGGAACTGGTCCCGACACAACTGGGCGAGGTTGCGGCCGGTGGCCATGCCCAGTTTGGCGGAAAGATATTGGACGAGCATGGCCATCAGGTTGCTGGCCAGCACCACCCACAGCAACAAGTAGCCGTAGCGGGCCCCCGCCTGGATGTTGGTGGCGAAGTTCCCCGGGTCCATGTAGGCGACGGAGGCGACGAAGGCCGGCCCCAGGAAGGGGATCAGGCGCCCCAGGAGGCCCCGCCGGCTCCGCCCGGCGAGCACCTCCAGGGCCGCAGCCACCGTCCGCGCGTCCGCACGCCGCGCTCCGAGGGCGGAAGGACCCTCCCACGCCCGGGTCTCCCCATTCCCCCGATACCGGTGTTCCTCCATATGCCTGCCTCGATGAATTTAGCCACATCTAAATTTTATCCCGCGTGATCGACTTGTCAAGGCGGGGCGGTCGCTGCACCATGGAACGGAAAGGGATGCGGCCGCGCAGGCGGCGGAACACCGCATGGGGGTGTGGCCATGCGCACCTATGCCCTCCCGTTGGTCCCCGGCCCGACCACGGTGCCGGCGGAGATCCGGGCGGCCTATCAGGAGGATTACGGCTCGGCGGACCTGGAGCCTGAATACTACGAACTCTACGCCGAAACCCAGGACATGTTGCGTGCCATCCTGGGGACCCGGAACGCGATGGTGATCATGACGGGGGAGGCGATGGTGGTCCTCTGGGGTGCCCTCAAGAGCACCCTGCGCCCCGGGGACCGTGTGGTGGCGGTGGCCACGGGGGTCTTCGGTTATGGCATCGCCGAGATGGCCCGTTCCGTTGGGGCCGAGGTGGAGGTGGTAGGGTTCGACTTCGACGAGGCCGCCGACCCCCAGCGGGTGGAGGAGGCCATCCGTCGCGTCCGTCCGAAGATGGTGACCATGGTCCACTGTGAGACGCCGTCGGGGACCCTCAACCCTGTGGCCGAGGTCGGGGATCTGGTGGCCCGCTACGATGTCCCGCTGTTCTACGTGGACGCGGTCTCCAGCGCCGCCGGGGTCCCCCTCCAGGTCGACGCCTGGCACATCGATCTGTGCCTGGTGGGGACCCAGAAGTGCCTCTCGGCGCTGCCGGACCTGGGGATCGTGGCGGTGAGCGAGCGGGCCTGGCGGATCGTGCAGGAGGTTGGCTATGTGGGCTACGACGCCCTGGCGCCCTTCCGCATGGCGCTGGAGGAGCGCTGGTTCCCCTATACGCCCTCCTGGCACGCCATGGCTGCGCTGAACGTCGCCTGCCGCCGCGTGCTTCGAGAGGGCCTGGAGAACGTCTTCCGGCGTCATGCGGAGGTGGCAGCCTACTGTCGGGACCGCCTGAAGGCGATGGGGCTTCGGCTCTTCCCGCGACGGGAGGAATGGTCTTCCCCCACGGTCACTGCCGTCTACGTCCCGGAGGGCCTGCCCTGGCCGGAGTTGGATCGGCGGTTGCGGGAGCGGGGGATGGTCGTGGGCGGGAGCCTGGGCCCGCTGGCCGGCCAGGTCTTCCGCATCGGCCATATGGGCGCCCAGGCCGATCGGGACCTGGTGGGGCGGGGGATGGACGTGCTGGAGGAGGTCCTTCGAGAGGCAGGGGTTGGATCCCCGCGCCGCTGAGCGGCAGGCAGGCTTGCCGGCTGGGGAAGAGGCGTCCAAAATCGAAGGCGCTGGCGGGAGGAGGGAATCCCTCGCGCTCATCGTTCAGGAGGGGGTCGTGCTGCGAACCCGCTGTCCATATTGTGGCCGTCCGTTCTCGATCTCCCGGGAGGAGGCCGGGGCCCTTCTGGCGGTCGCTCTGGCAGCGAACGCCCGGTATGGGGTGCGGGAGTGTCCGTTCTGTCGGCGCGGGGTCAAAATCGGGGTGGCTGAACTGCGCCGGGCCGCACCGGCTGCCTCCGTCCCTCCAACGGCGGGAGGTCCCGCGCCGGAAGCGGCTGTAGCGACGGCCCCTTCGGACCCCGCGCCGGCCCCGGAGGGATCCGAGCCGGCGAGCCCAAGACCGCTGCTCGTGCTCGTCGGCGATCATCCCCGGAGGGATGACATGAACGATCCGCGGGAGCGGTTGCGCATGCCGAAGTGGGGAGCGGCGCTGGCGCTCGCGAAAGACGGGGTGGAGATCCGGGATCCCGCGTGGGTCCGGGCGGAGGGGATCGATGCCTTGGTCCACGCAGCCGTCTTTGGGAGCCCGGCGGAGCAAGCGGAGGCCCACTGGTGGATCTACGACATCGGCCGGGCGCTGGGGGTCCTGCCGGCCTCCATCCACGATCTGTATATGGCCCGGGGCCGGGGGGAGATCCCCCCGACCTTCACCGTGCCGGCCATGAACCTGCGGGGGATGACCTACGATATGGCCCGCGCCGCCTTCCGGGCGGCCCTTCGGCTGGACGTGGGGGCGATGATCTTCGAGATCGCCCGCAGCGAGATCGGCTACACCGATCAGCGCCCCGAGGAATACGCCGTTGTGGTGATGGCCGCTGCCATCAAGGAGGGCTTCTCCGGCCCCCTCTTCCTCCAGGGCGATCATTTCCAGGTGTCGGCCAAAGCCTACGCCCGGGATCCCGAGGGGGAACTCCAGGCGGTCCGCGCCCTGATCGCCGAGGCGATCGCCGCCGGCTTTTACAACATCGACATCGACACCTCTACCTTGGTGGACCTCTCCAAGCCGACCTTGGATGAGCAACAGCGCTTGAACTACACTCTGTGCGCTGAGTTGACCCGTTACATCCGCACCATCCAGCCGCCCGGCGTCACCGTCTCGGTCGGTGGGGAGATCGGAGAGGTGGGGGGCAAGAACAGCACCGTCGAGGAACTGCGGGCCTTCATGGACGGCTACCGACGGCATCTGGGGGAGGAGGTGGGCCTGAGCAAGATCAGCGTCCAGACGGGCACGACCCACGGTGGCGTGGTGCTGCCGGATGGCACGCTGGCCCAGGTGGCCATCGATTTCGAAACCCTGCGGGCCCTCTCGCGGGTGGCCCGGCTGGAATACGGGCTGGCGGGGGCGGTGCAGCACGGCGCTAGCACCCTCCCGGAGGAGGCGTTCCACAAGTTTGTGGAATGCGAGGCCTGCGAGGTGCATCTGGCCACCGGCTTCCAGAACCTGGTCTTCGATCACCTTCCCCCGTCCTTCCGGGAGGAGATCTACGCCTACCTTCGGGCCCATCATTCGGACGAGCGCCGGCCCGGCGAGACCGACGAACAGTTCTACTACAAGGTCCGCAAGCGGGCCTGGGGGCCGTTCAAGGCGGCCTTCTGGTCGCTGCCGGAGGCGGTGCGCGGCCCGATCCGGGCGGCGCTGGAGGCCCGCTTTGCCCTGCTCTTTGAACGGCTGGGCGTGGCAGGGACCCGCGGGGAGGTGGCCCGGTGGGTGAAGCCGCCCTCGCGCCCCCGCCCGATCTCCGCCCCCCAAGCCCCCGGCGCTCCCGCCGGAGCGGTGGAGGACCTGGCGGACTGAAGGAGCGTCCCATGGGCTGGCCGATCCGAAAGAGATCCCCTCGTTTCAACCACCGGGCGAGCTGGGGGCTGGCCCTGGCCGGCCTGCTGGCCCTGGGGAGGGCTCCCCTTCCCCCGGAGGGAACTCCTGTTCCCACATCGCCGACGGAGGATCCGCGGGCGGTGGCGGCCGAGCAGGCCCTTCTCCGAGAGCGGGCAACCCATCGCCCTGCCGCCCCGCGCCGTCGCCGCTCTCCATGTGCGGCGAAAGGGGTCGTTTGCCGGGGCGCGCCGCCACTGGTGGCCCTGACTTTCGATGATTGCTTCCGGACCGAGGAGATCCCGCCGCTGTTGGAGGCGCTGCGGGCAGCGGGGGCCCGGGCCACCTTCTTCTGCATAGGGTGGGTGCTGCGGGCGCACCCGGAGATCGCGCGGCAGATCGTGGCGGAGGGCCACGAACTCGGCAACCACACCCTCCGCCATCGGTTCCTCAACGTCCTTCCCCAACAGGAGATGGAGGCAGAACTGGACGGCTGGCAGGCGGCGGCCGAAGAGGCCCTGGGCCGGACTTATCCCACCCGTTGGTTCCGGCCGCCAGGGATGGCCGGGTTCACCAGTGAGGCCAACCCGGAGATCCTGGAGGCGGTCCGCCGGCGGGGGATGCGGGTGGCGTTGTGGACCCTGGAGACCTACCGGCCGTTCTTCGCCCAGGGCCGGCCGGACCCCGCTGCCATCGCGGCGTATCTGCGGGAGAACGTGCGGGGCGGGGAGATCGTGCTGTTGCATGTGAGCCGGCCGGAGGTGGAGGGTGTGCGCGCGGCGCTGCCGGACCTGGCGGCCCGCTTCCGGTTGGTGACCATGAGCGAGATGTTTCCTCCCGAGGCGGAGGGCGGGGGGGGCGCCTTGAGCCGAGGCCATTCGCTTCGGCCGATCAGTCCCGTGATCGCGCGGCCCACAGGCCGGCCCCCAAGATGAGGGCGCCGCCCAGCCCGTGGGCCGGGCCCAGGGGCTCCCCCAGCAGGAGGGCGCCTAGCAGCGCGCCGTAGATCGGCAGGGTGTTGTAGAACAGCATGGCGCCTCCCGGCCCCAGCCGCCGCACCCCTTCGTTCCACGAGAGGAAACCCACCACTGTCGGGGCCACGCCGATGTAGAGGACGGCCGCGATCACCTCCGGGCGCCAGCGGGCGGGGAGGATCTGCTGCTCCACCAGGGCGGCTGGGATCAGCAGGGGCAGCGCCAGGGCCATCGACCAGGCGGTGGCGGAGAGGGCCGAGCGGCGGGCCATCACCCGCCGCCCGAGGACCGAGTAGAGCCCCCACAGCGTCACCGCCAGGAGCACCAGCCCATCCCCCCGGCGGCCGTGCAGGTTCCGCCAGAACGCTGGCGATCCGTTGGAGATCACCAGCGCCACCCCGAGCAGCCCGAGGGCCGCTGCCCCCAGCCGGCGAGGGGGGAGGGGCTCCCGGATCAACGCCGCGGCCAGCAGCCCAGTGATCAGGGGTCCCAGGCCGTTGATCAAGGTGGCGTTCACCGCGGTGGTTTCTCGCAGGCCCCAATACAGCGTGGGGGCGAACAGGGCAACCCCGGTCAGGGCCATCCCCGCGAGGAGCCTCCCGTCGGCCCCGAGCCGGCGCTCCTCCGGCGGTCGCGAGCGCAACAGGAGCCCGAAGATCGCCGCCCCCACCGCGAACCGGATCGCCGACAGCGTCAGCGGCCCGACGCTGTCCCGCAGCCAGCGACCCAAGATCATGTTGGTGGCCCACGTGAAGGTGGCCAGGTTCACCAGCAACAGCCCCGAGCCTGCGGACGGACGCTGCGCCGTGAAGGGGAGGGAGCGCAGCCGGATCATGGCTCCTCCTGCATCGCCTGCATGGCGGCCTCCCCGTAGGGCAAGGCCAGGGCCCCCAACCCGAAGCCAAAGAGGATCCCGGTGATCCACCGCATCCACGAGTTGAAGGAGCCCAGGGCGTCCCCCACGTAGAACCAGGTCGGGAGCCGGCCCCCCGTCAGCGCCACCAACCATGCGTTGTCGTAACGGAACCCGCGCTCTCCGATGCCGTAGAGCAGATCGTTGATGAAATGGGTGGTCCCATCGACAGCCATGGGCAGCGCGAGGAGAACGAAGGCCCACAAAGGAAGGGGCCGCCAGCGACGGCCGGAGAGGGCGAAGAGCAGAGCAGCAACCCATAAACTGGTATACATCGAGACCATGCGGTCCGACCAGGCCACCTTGTAGCCGAAGATGGGATTGCCGATGAAGGCCCGCAACTGCAGGGGGTCTTCATAGGGCCACACCTGCCGGATCTCGCTCAGGGAATACATCGGTTTCAGGCCGAAGAGGAAGAGGGAGCGCTGGGGGAGTTGATGGCAGAACATGCTGTAGAGGCCGTAGAGGGCCCAGGCTGGGGCTTCCAAGCCGAGATGCATCAGGACAGGGGCCAGCCAGGGGAGCCCCACGAAGAGCCCGTAGCCCACAAGGAAGATCCCCAGCCACTCCCGGAGCAGCCACCGGCCGATGGTGTCCGCCCGGCCCATCGCCGAGGGGGAAGTCCCTGGCTTCACCATGCGCCGCCTCCCACCCGTCCGATCCGGTTGGTCCCCTATTGTATACCTTTCCCGGATGGCGTCGGAAGAAGCGCCCCCAGCGGTCGGGTTTGCGCTATCATCGTTCCAAAGACGCTCCAGAGAACGGAGGTGAACGATGCGGCTGCCTTTCTTCGGCCCGACCTTCGCGGAGATGCGGGATCCCTCTTTGCAGCCGGCGGCGATCCGCGCCCGCGCCCTCGCCGTCCGCGAGCGCGATCCGCTGGATCCCCATAACCTGTTCCACATCACCTGGCGGGACCCCGCGGGGCGGATCTACTATGAGGTCCTCCCCCCGGCCCTCACCGGCGTCGAGGCCCCCATCGTGGTCCTCTACGCCAAGGACTTTCCCACCGGATCCCACAAAGTCGGCGCCGCCTATGCCATCCTGATGGAGAAGATCCTGCTGGAGGGCCTGCGCCCCGGCGAGCACGTGCTGGTCTGGCCCTCCACCGGCAACTATGGCATCGGTGGGGCGTGGGTGGGCGGGCGCATGGGCTTCGAGGGCATCGTCATCCTGCCCGAGGGGATGAGCCGTGAGCGGTTCGAGCGCATCCATGCCTACGGGGCGCGGGTGATCAAGACCCCAGGCTCGGAGAGCAACGTCAAGGAGATCTTCGATAAGTGCAAAGAGCTGGCGGCCTCCGACCCGCGGGTGCGCATCCTTAACCAGTTCAGCGAACTGGGCAACTATCGCTTTCACTATTACGTCACGGGCAACACCATCGTCGACCTGGCGGCCGAGCTGCAGGCCCGGGGGATCGGGGACGGCCGGGTGGCGGCCTTCGTCTCCGCCATGGGCTCCGCAGGGACCATCGGGGCTGGCGACCGGCTGAAGCAGGTCTGGCCGACGTGTCGGGTCGTCGGCCTGGAGCCCATCCAATGTCCCACCCTCTACATGAACGGCTACGGGGTCCATGACATTCAGGGCATCGGCGACAAGCACGTCACCTGGATCCATCACGTCACGAACATGGACGCCCTGATGTGCATCGATGATCTTTCGTGCAAGAAGGGCCTTCAGTTGCTCACCGAGGAGCCGGGCTGGAAGGTCCTGGCCCGCCACGGTGTCCCTGAGGAGCAGATCGAGCGGCTCTCCCAGATCTTCGGCATCAGCGGTATCGCCAACGTCCTGGGGGCCATCAAGACGGCCAAGTTTTATCGCTTCGGGCGGAAGGACCTCATCGTCACCGTGGCCACCGATAACATCGAGCGCTATCGATCCGTGATGGCAGACCTGACCCGCCAATACGGGCCGATGGATGAGACGGAGGCCATAGTGCGGTTGGTCCACATCTTCCACGGTCAGGGGCTGGACTGGATCCAGGAGGGGACCCAGGAGAACCGCCGTCGCTGGCACAACCTGAAATACTTCACCTGGGTGGAACAGCAGGGCAAGACGGTGGAGGAACTGGACGCGCAACTGGATCCCGAGTGGTGGGAGCGAGAGCAGGCGCGTATCCCCGAACTGGATCGCCTGTGGCGGGAGGCGCGGGGGTTTTAACGACAAGGCCAGGTTGGGATGGGCGGGGGCAGGTTTTGGGGTTCCTGCCCCCGCGGGGCTACGGGG
>NZ_PSLG01000066.1:0-11033 GCF_040289485.1 Thermoflexus sp. | reverse complement strand
TGGCGGGCCATCTGGGGAACGACAGCGGGACGGTGTGCGCGGACGGGCTCACCGAGGTGGAGGTGAACACGGCGGTGGCGCGGGAGGTGGCCCGGCGGCTGGAGGCCCTCGGGTATCGGGTGGACGTGCTGGAGGAGTTCGACCCGCGCCTGCGGGGGTATCGGGCCGCGGCGTTGCTCTCCATCCACGCCGACTCGTGCGAGTACATCAACGAACAGGCCACCGGGTTCAAGGTGGCCCGGGCCCAAGCGGACCAGGTGCCGGAGCAGAGCGACCGCCTGGTGGCGTGCCTGGTCTCGGCGTATGGCCGGCGGACCGGGCTGCGCTTCCATGTGGACAGCATCACGTATGACATGACCGATTACCATGCGTTCCGGGAGATCGACCCCCAGACCCCGGCGGCGATCATCGAGACCGGCTTCCTCTATCTGGATCGAGAACTGCTGACGCGGTGGCGGGAGCGGGTGGTGGAGGGGATCGTCGAGGGGTTGCGGTGCTTTCTGGAGGGGGAATGAGCGGGAGGGCCTGGGCGGTTTCCCCGCGCCCAGGCCCCGGTGAGGGCTGGGGGCTACGGCGCCGGCTGCTCCGCCGGGCGGCGGAACCACGTCCGCCACTCCCGCTTCTCCCACACCACCAGGATGGGGGCGGCGTTGAAGATCGAGGAATAGGTGCCGCTGATCATCCCGATGAGCAGGATGGCGATGAACTGGCGGATGGTGGTACCGCCGAAGAGCAGCAGGGCCACCAGGGTGAAGATCAGGGTGAGTTGGGTGTTGATGGAGCGGTCCAGGGTCTGCAAGATGCTGTGGTTGACGATGCGCTCATAGGGCTCGCCGCGGTAGCGGATGAGGTTCTCCCGGATCCGGTCGAAGACCACGATGGAGTCGTGCACGGAGAAGCCGATGACGGTGAGCACGGCGGTGAGGAAGAGGGCGTCCACCTCCCAGCCGAAGGCCTTCCCGAAGATGGAGGCGGTGCCCACCACCACCGCCACGTCGTGCAGCAGGGCCAGGACCGCCGCCACGCCGTAGCGGAGGGCGTGGGGGACCTGCCGGAAGGCGAAGGTGAGGTAGAGCATGATGGCCACGGCCGCCATGGCCACGGCGACCAGAGACCCCCGTGTGACCTCCGCCCCCACTGTGGGCCCCACGGACTCAAACCGCTCCAGGGTGATCTCCCCGTAGCGGGCCCGCAGCGCCTCCTCCAGCCGCGTCTTGGTCGCCGCGTCCATCTCGCGGGTCCGGATGATCAGGGTGCCTTGCAGGGAGGGTTGCGCCCGGATGTCCGCGGCGTTGAACCCCGTGACCTGGCCCACCAGGCCGATGACCTCCTCGGTGGAGGGGACCACCCCTGCGGGCATCCGAATCTCCAGCAAGGACCCCCCGGTGTAGTCGATGGCCAGGGGCAGGCCGTAGAGGGCCAGGGAGATCAGGCCCGGCACGATGGCCAACAGCGACAGGGCGAAATACCAGTAGCGCTTGCCGATGATGTCGATCATTCGCAACCTCGTCCTCTGGGTTGGATCGGGATGACACCGCCTTCATGGACCCGCTCAGATGCCGAACCAGCGGGCGTGGGCTTCGGCGCTGAGTCGATCCAGGAGGGTGTGGAGAAACGCCCGGGTGACCCAGATGCCGGTGAAGAGGCTGGCCGCCACGCCGATGGCCAGGGTCAGGGCGAACCCCCGCACCATGCTGGCCCCGAAGTTCAGGCCGAAGATATACAAGATGGCGCAGGTGATCAAAGTGGAGATGTTGGAGTCCCGGATCGAGGGCCACGCCCGCTCGAAGCCGTAGTCGATGGCCGCTGCCAACCCCCGGCCGGCCCGCAGTTCCTCTTTCAGCCGTTCGAAGATCAGGATGTTGGCATCCACGGCCATGCCGATGGAGAGCACGAAGCCGGCGATGCCCGGCAGGGTCAGGGTGACCGGGAGCAGTTTGAAGACAGCGAAGACCAGGGCGGCGTAGAGGCTGAGGGCCAGGACGGCCAGCACGCCGGGGAGGCGATAATACAAGATCATAAAGAGGGCCACGGTGGCGAAGCCGATGATCCCGGCGACAACGCTGCGGTGGATGGACTCCCGGCCCAGGGTCGGGCCGATGTTGCGTGTGTCCACGATCTTCAGGGGGACCGGCAGGGCGCCGTAGCGCAGGGTGACGGCCAAGGCCTCCGCATCGGCCAGCGTGCTCCCTTGGCCCATCTCGATGACCCCCGAGCCCTGGGTGATCGGCGAGCGGATCACCGGGCAGGAGACCACCTTCTTATCCAGCACGATGCACAGGTAGCGCCCCACGTTCTGGCGGGTATATTCGGCGAAGATCCGCGTGCCCTCCGGGTCCAGCGTGAAGGCTACCTGGGGCTGGCGGAACTGGCCCAGTTCCGGGCGGGCGCTGCGCAGGTTCCGGCCCGTCATGATCGTCCGATAGACCCGTTCGGTCGGGGTGACCGGGGTCGTCGGGATGAGGGGGGCTGTCTCCGTGAGGGCCGGGGTGGGTGTCAACGCCGGCGTGGCGGTGAGGGGCGCTGTCCCCGTGATCGGGACGTCCAGGGTAGTGCGGATGGTCGTCCCCTCGGGCAGCGGCGTGGCCCCCGCATCCACGAACTCCAAGAGGCCGGTCTGCTTGATGGTGTTCACCGCTTGCTCCAGGTTGGTCACCCCGGGCAGCTCCACCACGATGCGCCGCGTCCCCGCGATCTGGACCACCGGCTCGCTCACGCCCAGGGCGTTCACCCGGTTCTCAATGATGCGGCGGGTGTCCTCCAGGTTCCCCCGGTCCACCGGCTGATTGGGCGGCACGTCCGCCTCGAGGAGGATCTGGATGCCCCCTTGCAGGTCCAAGCCCAGGACCGTACGGATCTCCCGCCGGATCCCCAGGATCGGGATTTCGATCCGCGTCTCGGTGAAATCCACCCCTACGGCCAGGACGGCCAACACCCCGATGAGTGCCAGCCAGAGGTTGCGGTTGCGCATCGGCGGCTCCATCGCGCAAGATGAAGGCCCTATGATTATAGAGGCCTCCTCTCCCCCCGGCAAGGGGCTGTTGGAATCCCTGAGGACCACCCCGACAGGAGATGCGGCCTGGCGTTGGCTTTTTTAAAGGCTCATCGGTCTCGCGTATCATAGAAAGCGGTGGCCTGGAGGGACGATGCGTTCGAAGGCGGTGCCGCTCGGATTGCGGATGTTGGGCCCGGCCTTGATGGTGCTGGGGGCGCTGGGGCCGTGGGGAGGCGCCACCGGTGGGCTGCCTCTCGAAGGGTGGAGCCTGGTGGTCCTGGCCGTGGGGATCCCGGCGTTGCTCCTGTCATGGCTGGCCGAAACCGACGCGCGGGCGATCCAAGGACTGGCCGCCCTGGCTGTCATCGCCGCCGGCGCGGCCCTCGGGGCGTGGTGGGAAGCGGGGCAGGGGGCGGAGCCGGTGGGGAAGGGACCCCTCTTGTCCCTAGCGGGGGCGGTGCTCACCGGAGCAACCCTGCCCGTGGCGCTTCCGGGGTGGCACCGCGTGCTGGTCGCTGGGATCGGCATGGGGTTGGTGGTGTTGGTCGCCCTGAGCCCGGCCCTCGGGCGGGCATGGCGCGGACCTGACTCGGGGGCCGCGGCCGGCGCGGGGGCCACCCCGTGGATCGTCGTCGAGGTCTATCCGCCCGGGAAGACCCCGACGGTCCCTGGGATGCAGCACCCCATCATCGCCACGCCGACGTCCCCCAGGCCGGGAGCCCTCGGCGGAACCGGAACCCCCACCGGGGAGCCCCCCGAAGCCCCCTCCACCGCGACGCCGGAGCCCTCCCCAGCGCCCACCGGGAGGCCCTCGCCCACGCCCACGCCGCCACCCTCATCCTTGTTGTCGCCCCTTTCGCCATGAGGAGGGGAGGAGCAGGACGCCCGCGCAAACCGATCGGGAGGAAACCGCGGATGACGCAGTTCGCCCAAGACGTGGCCCGCCGGCTGGTGGAGAACATCGAGCGGGTGATCTTCGGCAAGCGGGAGGCGGTGGAACTGGCTGTGATCAGCCTGCTGGCTCAGGGCCATCTGCTCATCGAGGATGTGCCCGGCGTCGGCAAGACGATGCTGGCCAAGGCCCTGGCCCGATCCATCGGCGGGACGTTCCGCCGCATCCAGTTCACCCCGGATATGCTGCCCAGCGACATCACCGGCGTCTCCATCTTCAACCCCGGGACCCGCTCTTTCGAGTTCCGGCCAGGACCGATCATGGCCAACATCGTGCTGGCCGACGAGATCAACCGGGCCACCCCCAAGACCCAGGCCGCGCTGCTGGAGGCCATGGAGGAACGTCAGGTCAGCGTGGACGGAGTGACCTATTCCCTGCCGCAGCCCTTCCTGGTCCTGGCCACTCAGAACCCCATCGAGTATGAAGGGACCTTCCCCCTGCCCGAGGCGGAATTGGATCGCTTCATGCTTCGGATCCGGCTGGGGTATCCGTCCCGGAAGGATGAACTGGCCATCCTGGATGCCCAGCAGTTCCGCCATCCCATCGAGACCCTGGAGCAGGTGGTGCGGCTGGAGGAACTCCGACGGGCCCAGGAGGAGATCCGGACGGTCCACGTCGCCCCGGAGGTGAAGGGATATCTGCTGGAGATCGTGGAGCGAACGCGGGAGCACCCGGACGTCTACCTGGGGGCCAGCCCGCGAGGGGCGCTGGCCCTGTTCCGGACCGCCCAGGCCCGCGCCGTCCTCCGCGGGCGGGATTATGTGCTCCCCGACGACATTAAGGCCCTGGCGAACCCATGCTTGGCCCACCGGTTGATCCTGAACCCGGCCGCCCGGATGCGGGAGATCACCCCCGAGCAGGTCCTGGGCGAGATCCTCGGCCAGGTTCCGGTGCCGGGCGCCGTGGTGCGCCCGTGAGCCAGGCCCGGTTGTGGGCGGCTGCGGAACCGTCTATACTCCCAGCCAAAGCGGGCGGGAGGCGCGATGACTCTTGCCGTCCGCCCGAACGAGGGGGAGGCGATGACAGATTCGGCCGGACGGCGCGGCGAAGCGCAGCCGCTGGACGATCTTCGAGAGCTCCTGGAGGCCCTGGCCCCGCTCCGGTTTCCCCTCGCCCAGGGGCTCTGGATGCTGGCCCCCTGGTTAGGGCCCGAGCGGATCGCCCGCTGGGTCGCGGCCCTGGAAGACACTCCCCCGCCGGCGAGGGAGGAGGAACCATGACGGCATGGGCCCTGCTGGTTCTCTTCGCCCTCCTGACGGCAATGGCCCACCTCCTCGCCCGGCGGATCGCCGCCCGCCCGCGGGGGATGGCGCCTTTCCAGCAGATCCCGAGAGCCCTGGGACGTTCGCTGGAGACCGGGGAGCCCCTTCACCTCGGCCTGGGGGCGGGGGGACTGGTCGGCAGCGAGGCGGCCCTCACTTGGAGCGGCGTCCGGCTGTTGGACCGCCTCGCCGATGAGGCCGCGGCCGGGGAGGTGTCCCCTCAAGTGACGGTGGCCGATCCGCTCCTCTGGCTCTACGCCTTCCACCGGATGCAGGAGGCCGTCCGGCGCCAGGGTCTGCCGCCGGCGGACCTCCCGGAGCGGTTGTTGTGGATGGGGGCCAGCCCCATGGCCTACGCCGCCGGCCTCCTTCTCCGGATCGGCACGCAACCGGCAACGGCCCTTCTGCTGGGAGGCGTGTTCCGCGCGGAGGCCCTGCTGGCCGGCGAGCGGGGATCGCGGGCGGGGATGTCTGTCCTCTCCGCAATGCCGGATCCGCTGGGGGCGGCGGCCCTCTGGCCGTTGGACCCCACGCTGGCGGTGGGGGAGGAGGCCTTCGCGGCGCCGCCCCCTGAGGCCACGGCCGGGCGCCCTCTGACCGCCTTGCTGGCCCACGATCTCCTTCGCTGGCTGCTGGTGGTGCTGTTGCTCGGGGCTGCCGTGGGGTTGTCGCTACAGGGCCGATAGCCCGCACGCTGGGGAAAGGGGACTCGGGATGGTGCGACGGGGGACGGCGATGGCGATCCTGAGCCTGGCGATCCTTGCTGCCCTGGGGGCCTACGCCTGGCCGGATGCTTCCTTCCGACAGGGGATCACCGAACTGGGCTCCGCCCTGGTTGCTTACGCCGCCCTGGTGGGCTTTGTGTATTTTCTGGGAGGCCATCTCCGTCGCGTCGTCGATCAAAAGGCCGGGTGGCCATATAGCCTGGTCGCCCTCACGGCGGCCCTCGCCCTCCTGGCCCTCTCGACCCTCGAGGGCGGGCCCCACGGCGCATGGTTCAACTGGATCTACCGGCACGGGCTGTTGCCCCTGGAGGCCTCCCTGGGCGCCCTATTGCCGTTCTTTATGCTGTGGGCTCTTTGGCGCCTGATGCGGGCCCGCCGTTCCGTTTACGGCCTGCTCTTTATCGCTGGCGTGCTGGCAGCGCTCCTGATGAACACCGGGGGGACCTCGCTTCCCGACCGTTTCGGCCCGCTGGGCGCAGCCGTCCTGCAGCCCCTGATTACGGGGGGCGTTCGCGGGATCCTGCTCGGCGTGGCGGTGGGGGCGCTGGTGCTGGTCGTGCGGGCCCTGTTGGGGCTCGAGCGGCCCTTCCGGGGAGGCTGAGGCGGAGGGAGCGCGATGCAGATCTGCCCGATGTGCGGAGCTTCCCAGCCGACGGCTGTGGAGCGGTGCGACCAGTGCGGCGCCGCCCTGGGGCCGGGCATGGACCCGGAGGCGGGCCGGCTTTGTGCGGTCTGCGGCTATCGTAACCCGCCAGAGGTGGTTTTCTGCGAGCAGTGCGGCGCCCGTCTGGGCGTTGCGGAGACGCCGCCCGGGGCTTCAGAGGCGACGCCCCCATCGGAGCCCATCACGGCCGATTGGGTGTCCGCGTTGGAGGACCTGTTCCGGGAGATGCCGTCGGAGGCCGCGCCCGCGGAGGCGGCGCCGGGCGGCTTGGGGCCTCCGGAGGAGCCCGGTGGCGCGGAGGAAGCTGGGGAGATCCCGGAGGGGCTGCGGGGGATCGCTGGCCCGTCCGAAAGTCCGAGGCCGCCCGCCCCCGAGGAAGAGACCGAGCCCTTCATCTTCCCCTGGGCAGAAGAAGCGGCTGGCGAGGGGCACGAGGCGCCCTTCATTTTCAGCGAAGCCGCGCCCGAGGCGGCCGGCACGGGCGAGACACCTTTGCCCGCGCCTTTCCTTGAGGAGATCCCCTGGCCGGAGTTTCCGCCGGAGGCCGCGGCGGACGTGGCGGCCTTCCCCGAGGCGTGGGGGCCTCCAGAAGCCCCGGCCTCTCCGGCGGAGCCGGCTGCCGCTGAGATCGGCCCTTTCCTGGAACTTCCACCGGAGATCGAGGGGGTGCTGACTGCACCGGAAGAGGCGCCGCCGGAGCCATGGGGCGCCGAGGGAGTCCCGCTTCCCCCAGAGGCGGAGATGGCCGGGCCCTTTGTTTTGGAGGAAGCTCCGAGCCCGCCGGCGGCGCCCGCGGAGGTGCCGCCGTTCACCGAAATGCCGGAGTGGTTGCAGGCGCTCCAGCCAGTGCCCGAGGAAGGGGCCGAGACCCTCGAGGCGCCGGGCCTGTGGGCCGCCCCCACCGTTGAGGAAACCCGAGGCCCGCTGGCCGGCCTGGTGGATGTGATCCCCTTCGTCCCTGCGCTGGTGGCGGTGCACGGGCCTGGGGCACGTCTCCACGCCGAGCCAGCCCCCGAACGACAGGCCCGCGCCCAGGCCTGGAAGAGCCTCTTGGATCAGGGCCTGGCGTTCATGGCCGGGGAACGGGTGGCACGGGCAGCCCCCCTCGGCCTGAAGGCGATGGCGGAGCGATGGCTGCTGACGGCGTTGATCCTGGGCGTCTTGGTCCTGGCTCTGTATTGGCCGTTGCCCCTCTTCCAGCCGACGGGCTTCGCGGCCCCCGCCGCGTTCCTGCAGGCCCTGGATCAGGTTCCCGATGGTGGGGTTGTCCTGGTGGCCGTGGATTATGGGCCGGACCGGGCGGCCGAACTGGAGGGCTATCTTCAGGGGGCGCTCCGGCGGCTGAGCGCCCGGGGGGTCTCGCTGGTGGCCGTGAGCCTCTCCCCATGGGGGGCCCTTCAGGCCGCTCAGATCTTCGAGGCCTCCCCGGACTACGGCCAGCGGGTGGTCCATCTCGGCTATCTTCCGGGGGAGGAGGTGGCGGTGGCCCGCCTCCTGAGCACATCGCTGGACCGCATGCCCGGGGACTATCGGGGGCGGTCGCTTCAGGCGTTCCCGATGGCCGCGACGCTGGGGACGGAGCCGCTGGGGCGTCGGGTGAACCTGGTGTTGCTGATCACGGGGTCTCCGGAGGCGTTGCGGGCTTGGGTGCAGCAGAGCCGACCCCTGTTGCCGCGGGAGGTGCCCGTGGTCGCCGCGGTGGGGGCCAGCCTGGCTCCCTTCGTCGCCCCTTACGTGGAGAGCGGCCAGATCCAGGCGGTGGCGGTGGGCCTGCGGGACGCCCTGCTCCTCGAGGGGCCGGCCGCCGAGGGCAGCCCTGCCTTCTTCGACCTGCAGGCCCAGTCGGCCCTTCAGGTGCTGACCATCCTCTTGATCGGGGTGGGGCTGACCGTGAACCTCTTCCAGCCATCTCGATGGCGCGGAGGTGGGCGATGAGCCTCGAAACGGTCGGGACCGCCCTGGGCCTGATCCTGACGTTGATGGTGTTCAGTTATCTGATCGACGACACGCCGGTCTATCGGCTGGCGGCCAGCCTGTTGGTGGGCCTCAGCCTCGGCTATTTCATGGCGGTGGTGCTGTGGAACGTCCTGATCCCGCACTGGCGGGAAAGCCTGGGCGCTCCGGATCCGGCCCGTCGGCCCTGGTTGCTGGCGGAATGGATCCTGGGCCTCCTGGTCCTCGCCCGGGGGCTGCCGCGGCTGGGGTGGCTGGGAGACCTCGGGTTGGCCGCTGCCCTGGGGATCGGGCTGGGGACCGCGGGAGTGGGCGCCCTGTTGGGGACGGTGGTCCCTCAGGTGCAGGCGGGAGCTGGCCAGGGGATCTCCCTGGCGCTGGCCGCCACCTTGCTGGCCCTGCTGGCCGCTCAGTTCTACGCGCCCCCGGCCCGGATCCGGTTCCTGGCGCCGGCGGTGCAGGGCCTCCAGGCCCTCGGCCGGGGGATCTGGGCCTTCGCCCTGGGGGCCCTGTTCGGCGGCGCCCTGATCACGGCCATCTCGCTGTTGATCGGCCGGGCCGAGTTCCTGATCCAGGCCTTCAACCGCCTGGGGGGGTGAGGCGAGGCCGGAGCCTGCCGGGAGGAAAGGGATGCACGCCAAGAGCCTGGTGGTGATCGACATCGGGAGCGTCCAGACCCGGGCGTTGCTGTTCGCCCAGGTGGAGGACCGCTTCCGGTTTGTGAGCGCCGCCAGCGCCCCCACCTCCCTGCGGGGCCGGGACCCGGACGTGGCCATGGGCGTCCTCTACGCCTTGGAGCATCTCAGTCGGCTTTCCGAGCGGCCGCTCTTGGACCCGCAGGGCTCCCCCATTTACCCGGAGCGTGCCGACGGTGCGGGGGCGGATCGCTATCTGGTGACCCTGAGCGCGGCGCCGCCCTTGCGGGCGGTCATCGGCGGGCTGTCTCCCGATTGGAGCCTGGCCAGCCTCCGGCGGGCGACGGCCGCTGTGCCCGTCCAGGTGGTTTCGACCCTCTCCGTGGTGGCGACCGATGGCCGGCGGCCGACGGAGGAGGAGTGGCTCTCTGCGCTGGTAGAGGCGGAGCCCGATGTGGTGCTGATCGCCGGCGGCATGGAACAGGGAGCCGCCCGCCCGGTCCGGGCGTTGTTGGAGACGGCGATGCTGGCCGCCCGCCTGCGGCCGGAGGATCGGCGTCCGTTGGTGATCTTCGCGGGCAACGCCAGCCTGCGGGAGGAGGCCGTGGCCTTGGCTGGGCGGGAGGTGCCCCTGCGGGTGCTGCCGAACGTCCGGCCGTGCCCGGAGGCGGAGCAGATCGGTCCGGTGGTGGAGGCGCTGGAGGCGCGCTATCTGGAGCGGGCCGCGGGCGTCCTGCCGGGGCTCTCGTTGGTCCAGGGCTGGGCCTCGGCCTCCATGCGCCCGACAGCCCGCGCCCTCGCCCACGTCGTTCGTTATCTCAGCCTGGAGGCCCCGGAGCGCGCGGTGCTCCTGGTGGATCTGGGCGGAAACCAAACCACCCTGATCGCCGCGCGGGCAGGGGCTCTGGCCCAGGTGGTCCGGCACGGAAGCGGGGTGGGGCTGGGGATCCTGCCCCTGTATCAGCGGCGGGGCGGCGAGGCGGTGACCCGCTGGCTCCCCCGGGAGATCTCCCTGGAACAATTGGAGGCCTTCGCCTGGATGAAGGCGCTGCATCCCGCCACCCTCCCGCAAACCCTGGAGGACATGTGGCTCGAACTGGCTTTCGCCCGCGAGGCGATGGCCGAGGCCTGGGAGACCATGACGGGGCTCTGGCCGGAACTGTCGCGCCCGACCATCGCCTTCGAGCCCATCCTCCTGACGGGCGGCCTGTTCGCCGCCCACGCCCGGCCGGGGGCCCTGGCCTTAGCCGTGCTGGATGCCCTGCAGCCAGTGGGGTTAACCACCTTGCTGTGGGATCCCGTGGGGGCGCTGGCCGGGGTGGGGGCGCTGGCAGAGGTCGAGCCGGGGCTGGCTGTCGAGGTGCTTACCGGCCGGCTATGGATCCCTCTGGCGACGGTGCTGGCCCCTGCCCTCGAGGGCGCGGTGGCCCCTGACGAGTTGCTGTTCACGGTGGAGGTGCACCATCGAAGCCCGGAGGGCGCCACCGCGACCTATGAGATCGAGGTGCGGGGCGGCCGTCTGGAGGTAGTGCCGATCCCGTCGCGGGGGGAGACGGAGCTGCGCCGGTTCCGCCTGCGCCGGCCGGTGGACCTCGGGTGGGGCCCGCGGCGGGCGCCCCGCCGGATCCGGATCGCGGGCGGGCTGTTGGGCCTGATCATCGACGGCCGAGGGCGTCCGCTCCAGTGGGCGAGGGACCCAGCGGCTCGTCGGGAGCAGATCGCTCGCTGGCTGTGGGATGTGGGAGCCCTGGGAGGGAGCCTGTAAGCCATGATGGAGGGGCCCTGGTTCTATCCGGGGGAGGTTCGTTGTCTCCATCTCGCCACGGTGCGTCGGGAGCGCCGCCTGC
>NZ_PSLG01000065.1:0-12099 GCF_040289485.1 Thermoflexus sp. | reverse complement strand
CGGGCGGCGGCGTCCGCCTGGGCGGCCGTCGGCATCGCCCCCGGCGGGCAGCCGGCCAGGGCGATCCCGATGCTGGTCCGCCCGTAGCCGCCCGCGTGGTCCGTCATCGCCTCCAGGGGCAGGGTCCAGAAGACGCGGCCCTCGGCGGTGAGGTAGAAATGATAAGGGAAGCCCCGCCGCCCCTGGTCGCACCAGCGACGGGCGAGGGCCAGCGGGGACATGTCCCCGGGGACCGGGAGGGGGTGCAGGACCAGCCAGCGGATGAGGGCAGGAGGGCGCCGGGGCCAGGCCCGGGCGCCGGGATGGGGGAGCAGCGCCTCAGCTTCATGCAGGGCGAGGTCCAGCCGCGCCAGGGTTTCCGTCGTCCAGGGCTGGGGAAGAACGGGGACCGCCTGGGGATTCCCCTCGATGGCCACGTCGGGGGCCCGCACCCATCCCAGGCCCTCCGGGAGGCGAACCCGCCACCACCCGCGATCGGCGGTCGTGGCCACAGCGAGGACCCTTTGGCCTTCCCCAAGGAACCCCTGGGAGGGCGCGTCAGGGGCCGGTGCCATGTAGAGCGGGGCGGCCCGCCGGGAGCGGAGGAAGACCGGCCCAGCCCGGGCGACCGGCACCGCCTCCAGCGGCCCCTGCAGGGCCAGCGCCGCCCGGGGGACCCATCCCTGTCTTCCGGTCTCCGGCAGCAAGAGGAGGCACCAGGCCCCGTCGGCGGTCCGCTCCACCACCCGGCCGGAGGACCCTGCCGGGCAGGGTGTCCCCATCGGCCTCCCTTCGGGCCGATCCCGCAGGGCGAGGGCCTCCCGCAGGGTCCCGAAGGGGTAGCGGGCGAGCCCGACGTCCCAGCGGAGTCGCGCGGCCAGGGCGCGGTCCAGGTCGGGCAGCAGCCCCGGCTTCCCCTCCATGAACCACGGATCCACCCGCTGCCAACGGTAAAGGGTCATGGCGCGGATGGGGGGATGGGCCGGGTCGGCGTTCCAGTGGTGGATCTCGGCGTAGGCCGCGGTGATCCAGCCGGTGTCGGCGTCCGGCCATGGGATCGGCCGGCCGTCCCGGTCCCCCATCGAGGCCTCGGTGATGAAGATCGGCAAGGAACGCCGGTGGGGCGGGAGGGCCTCGAGGAAATCCCGATAGGCCCGGAACCCGGCGCGGCGGGCCTCGTAGGGCGGCGGACAACGGGCTTCGGTGGCCAAGGCCTGGGGGTCGGGACTCTGGCTGGCCACGTGCAAGGCGATCCCATCCAGGTCTTCCCCCAGGGCGCTCAGCAGGTCGTGGAAGTAGATCACCCAGTCGCCGGTCGGGTTCCCGGGGTAGCGGAGGGTGGCGGTGAAGGGGGCCACCGCCGCCGGGATCACCCAGTCGTCGGCGTGGCCAGGGAGGCTCCGGATGGCCTCCCGGCAGCGGCGAAAGCAGCGGGCGTAGCGCTCCGGCGTGATCCATTCGGCGGCCTCGCAGCGCCGGCCCGTCGGATCGACGCGGGCGCCGGGCTGCTGCTGGGGATGGTTGGGCTCGTTGCCGATGATCCAGATGCGGGCGCCCGGCGAGGCGGCCACGAAGCGGGCGCAGCGCCGGGCGAAGTCGTCGTAGCGGTCGGAAGGGGGCAAGGTCCCGTTGGGGTAGCGGCCGTAGTTCAGCACCACCAGGACGCCGAAGCCGGCCTCGGCCCACGCGGCGTAGAGAGGGCCACGCCCGCTTGGGTCCTCTGGGTCGGCCCCGATGGTTTCCTCGAAGACCACCCAGCCGGTCACGCCGGCCGCGCGGAACCGCTCCCGCCACAGGCCCGGATCGTAGATGCCGTAGAGGTAGATCGGCCCTTCCATCGTCGCCCGCTCCATCATAACCGAAAACCGCCGCCGGGGAGCGGCGGGGCACAGCGCCGCTGGGCCCCTATGGGTCGGGGAGGGGCACCTCCTCCAGCCAGCCCTGGCGCACCCGGAAGCCGCGGGCCCGCGCCCGGAGGCCGGGGTCGAAGCGCATGGGGTCGGTGGTGGTGAGGATGACCTGCTCGACGTCCTCGAGGGCACCCAGGAGGAAGCGCCGCCGGTCCTCGTCCAGCTCCGCCAGGACTTCGTCCAGCAGCAGCAGGGGGCTTTCCCCGAAGGCCGACCGCAGCCAGCGGGCGGCCGCCAGTTTGAAGGCCAAGATGGCCGTCCGCTGCTGGCCCCGGGACCCGTAGCGTCCGAGGTCGATGCCTTCGACGACGAAGCGCAGGTCGTCCCGGTGGGGTCCCAGGCGGGTGGCCCCCCGGCGGATGTCGAGGGCGCGCTCCTGTCGGAGGGCTTCCCGGAAGATCTCCCGCAGCGTCTCCTCCGGCATGTGGGGGCCCCATGCTGCCGCCCCTAGCCCCATTTGCCCGCGCCATCGCCAGGGGTCCAGGCTGGGCTCGTAGCGCAGCGTCAGGGGCTCCCCGCCGCTCAGGGCACGATGGATCTCCTCGGTGTGGGGGGCCATGGCCTGGACCACTCGGGCCCGCTCTCGCATGAGGAGGGCCCCGTAGCGGGCCACCGCCTCGTCCCACAGGTCCAGTTGGGCCGGATCGCCGCCCTCTTCCTGCAGGCGCCGCAGCAGGGCGTTGCGCTGGGCCAGCGCCCGCTGGTAGGCGGCCAGGGCCCGGGCGAAGGCCGGCGAGGTCTGGGCGATGAGCAGGTCCAGCATGCGGCGCCGCTCGGCGGGCATTCCCCCGACCACCTCCACATCCTGGGGGGCGAACAGGACCACCGCTGCCTGGCCGAAGAGATCGAGGACCCGGTGGGGGGCGCCGTTGATGCGGGCCTGCTTGCGGAGGGAGACCTCGGGGCCTGCCCGCTCGGCGATCAGGGTGAGTTCCAGGCGGACGGGTCCGTCGCGCCGGACGAACTCGGCGATGATGCGGGCGAAGGGCATGGGGTCCTGCCACGCGGCCCAGTGGATGAGTTCGCGCTCGTTGGCGGTGCGGAAGGAATGGCCCGTCGCCGCGCAGGCGATCGCCTCCAGGAGGTTGGTCTTCCCTTGGGCGTTCCCGCCCATCACCAGCACCACCTGCGGCTCCAGGTGCCATTCCAGCCGCGCGTAGTTACGGAATTGGGTCAGACTGAGCCAGCGCAGCCACATCGTCCGCTCGTGTTCCCGGCCTGCGGGGGCCGAGAGGGTCCCTGCCGCAGTATACCATCGGCGGGCGGGGGCAGACGGGCTATAATGGGGGAACGGCCCTCAGCACGCGACGCCTCCGGGCGGAGGGAGGCCATGGGAGATCGGGCCCTTGGAACGGCGGGGGGTGTGGGGGCGCGGGCGGGGCGGCTCCTCGGGGCGGTCGTCCGCCTGCGGGAGCGGATCGGGCGGGCCGAACGCCTCTGGCCCGTCCTCCTCATCGCGCCCTCGGTGGGCGCGGTGCTGGTCTTCGTCTACGGCTTCATCGGGTGGACCGTCTATGTCTCCATGACCCGCTGGAACGACGTGCTGCCGGATTACACCTTCGTGGGCCTGCGCAATTACATCGGGCTCTTCCAGACCCCGCGCTTTCAGGCCGACATCCGCAACACGGTGGTCTTCACGGCCCTTTTCCTGCTGGGGGCGGTTCTGCTGGGCTTCTTCGCCGCGCTGCTCCTGGACCAGCGGGTGCGGGGGGAGGCGTTCTTCCGCAGCGTCTTCCTGTTCCCCATGGCCATCTCCTTCATCGTGACCGGCATCGCCTGGCAGTGGCTGTTCAATCCCCAGACCGGGATCAACCTCCTGCTGCGGGCGGTAGGCTATGCCGGGCCGCTCCCCCGCTGGTTCACCGACCCCACCGTGCTGTTCGGGGTGCGAGTCGGCGCCATCCAGGCGGGAATCCCAGTGGCCCTCCTCCCCGTGGTCGTCGCTGCCACCTGGCAGCTCTCCGGGTTCACCATGGCCATGTATCTGGCCGGCCTGCGGAGCATCCCGGAGGAGTTGCGGGAGGCGGCGCGGGTGGACGGGGCGAGCGAGTGGCAGGTCTACCGGCATGTGGTCCTGCCGCTGCTGCGGCCGGTCACCTTAAGCGCCCTCATCGTGCTGGGCCACATCTCATTGAAGATCTTCGATCTGACCGTGGCCATGACCGGCAGCGGCCCTGGCTTCGCCACCGACATGCCGGCCTACTTTATGTTCGAGACCACCTTCCGGGGGAACCACTTCGCCCAGGGGGCCTCCATCGCCACGCTGATGTTGGTCATGGTGGCGGCCCTCATCGTCCCCTATTTGCGCTACAGCCTCAGCCGGGAGGCGGAATTATGAAGGTCCGCCGCGCCCTGATCTACCTGGCCCTGGCGGGGCTGACAGGGTTCTACCTGCTCCCGGTCTACGTGCTGCTGCTGACCGGCCTCAAGAGTTTCGCCGAGGCCGACCTCACCCGGATGTGGAACTGGCCGACCCAGCCGTCGCTGGCGGCCTTCGCCAAGGCCTGGGAGAAGCTCTCCCCCAACTTCATGAACAGCGTCTCCCTGGTGCTCCCGGCCACCGCCCTCTCCTCCTTCATCGGCTCCGTCAACGGCTACGTCCTGGCCCGCTGGCGCTTCCGCGGATCGGAGATCCTGTTCCCGGCTATCCTCTTTGGCATGTTCATCCCGTATCAGAGCATCCTGATCCCCCTGGTGCGCTTCCTGCAGAGCATTGGCCTTTACGGCTCCATCCCCGGCCTGATCCTGGTCCACGTGGTCTACGGCATCCCCATCACCTCCCTCATCTTCCGGAACTACTACGCCTCCATCCCGGGCGAACTGGTGGAGGCGGCCCGGGTGGATGGGGCCTCTTTGTTCGGGATCTACCGCTGGGTGATGCTGCCCCTCTCCCAGCCGGGCTTCGCCGTGGTGGCCATCTGGCAGTTCACCCAGATTTGGAACGATTTCCTCTTCGCGGTGACGGTGACCAACAAGCCCGCCCAGCAGCCGATCACGGTGGCCCTGCAGAACCTGGCGGGGAGCCAGATCATCGAGTGGAACGTGCAGATGGCGGGGGCGTTGCTGGCGGCCCTGCCGACGCTGCTGGTCTACATCTTCCTAGGCCGGTTCTTCCTACGGGGCCTCCTGGCCGGGGCTCTGAAAGGATGAGAGCGCGCGAGGACCATTGGGGGTTACAAAAAACCCCGGCAGGGCTGCCGGGGCTGCCGGGATGCCCGGGGCGGGATTTGAACCCGCACGGCCGCAATGGCCAGCGCCCCCTCAAGACGCCGCGTCTGCCTGTTCCGCCACCCGGGCATAACCATACCCATTATAGCAGCGCCCCGGCCCCTCGACAAGGTCCGTGCCTGTCCTCAACCATCCTGTAGAGGAGGTGGCCCGATGTACCTCGCGGAAGGCCTCCGGCCAGCGACGCCGGAGGAGCGCCAGATGGCCATGCTTGCCCACCTCAGCGTGCTGCTGAACCTGGTCAGCGGGCTGGGGGGGCCCATCGCGGCTCTTATCCTTTACCTGGTCTACCGGGAGCGGTCCCGCCCCATCGCCTTCCACGCCCTCCAGGCCCTGGTCTTCCAGTTGATCGCGTGGATGGGGGCGGGGATCCTGGCGGGCATCGCCTGGGTCCTTGCCCTGGCCCTGACGCCGCTGGTGGTCGGCTTTTGCCTCTACCCCCTCGCCTGTTTGTTGAGCCTGCTCCCTCTGGGGGCCCTGGCCTATGGGATCGTCGGCGCGGCCGCCTGCAGCCGGGGGGAGGATTTCCGCTACGAGGGGATCGGGGACTGGATCGCGGCCTCCTTCGCCTGAGGCGGGGCGCTGCCCGCGCCGGCGTTTTGGGTTATAATTTTGAGGAAGAGAGCCCCCGTAGCTCAACCGGATAGAGCAAGGGCGTCCTAAGTCCTGTGTTGCGGGTTCGAATCCCGCCGGGGGCGCTGGGGGGGGCGGGCGTCTGGGTGCCCGCCCCTCGCCGTTCGGGCCCCGTGGCCCACGCCCGGCCATCGGCCCCGCCTTGTGTAGAATGAAGACATACCCCGGTCGATGAAAACGGAGGCCGAGATGGCGTCTTTCCGGCCGGAACCTGGGCCCACGGATCCTCCGCGCATCCAGGCTCTTCAGGCCACCCCAATGGTGGATGGGCGCCGCGTGGTGGTCGAAGTGATGCTCTCCCCTTTCCGACAGCCGCCGGATCTGGAACTTGTTCTCTACAACGAGCGGGGAGAGGAAGTCCATTCCCTCGCGGTGATGGAGGTGATGACCTTCCAGGTCACCTACGTGCTACACCTGCGGCGGCCGGATCCCGGTGCCCGCTACCGTGTCGAAGCCCGGCTCCTCAACGGGGAGACGGTGCTGGACCGCCAGGAGGTGGAGGTCCGTATCCCCTCGCCGGTGACGGTGGAGGACGATGCGGCGTTGCGTCGGATCCTGGAGGAGGCCCGCACCATCGCCGTGGTGGGCCTCTCGCCTGACCCCGAGCGGCCCAGCCACCAGGTGGCGGCCTACCTCCAGCGCCATGGCTATCGGATCATCCCGGTCAACCCCACCATCTCCGAGGTCCTGGGGGAACGCTCCTACCCAGATCTCCTCTCGGTCCCCGAGCCGGTGGATGTGGTGGATATTTTCCGGCCAGCCCGCTATGTCCCGGAGATCGTAGAGCAGGCCATCGCCAAGGGGGCCCGGGTCATCTGGATGCCGTTGGGGGTGGTCCATTTCGAGGCCGCCCAGCGGGCCCACGCCGCGGGCCTGCAGGTGGTGATGGACCGCTGTATGAAGATCGAGCATCGTCGGCTGCTGCGGCCGGAGGACTGAACCGTGGGCAAGGGGATCCGGGGGCTGCTGGCCCTCGCGCTGATCCTAGGGGCCCTCCCGGCTTTCCGGGCCGCCGCCCAGGGGGCCGAGGACGAGTTCATCGCCCGCCTGTTGGCCCAGATGCCCCCCGAGGCCAAGGTGGGCCAGCTCTTCCTGGTCACTTTGCCAGGGCCCATCGCCCGGCCGGATCATCCCTTGCGCGCCCTGGTGGTCGAGCAGCGCGTCGCCGGCGTCCTCCTGAGCCCGGAGCAGGGGAATTTCGCCAACGTGGGCGACACGCCTGCGGAACTGCTCACCCTCACCCGCTCTCTCCAGGGACAGGTCCTTCCCCTCTCTCCCTTCATCCCCCTCTTTATCGGCCTGCGGCAGCAGGGCGACGGACCCCCCACTTCCGCATGGACCGCTGGGGCGATGCCGCTGCCCTCCCCCCTTGCCCTGGGGGCCACCTGGGACCCGGAGCAGGTCCGTGCGGTGGGCCGGGCCCTAGGGGAGGAGTTCCGCGCCGTCGGCCTGAACCTCCTCCTGGGGCCGCCGCTGGAGGTGCTCATGGAGCCCCGGCCGGACCTGGGGGATGCCGGAGCCCAGACCTTCGGTGGGGATCCCTACTGGGTGGCCCGCATGGCCCGGGCCTACGTGGAGGGTGTGCGGGAGGGCAGCGGGGGCCGGCTCTTGGTGGTGCCAGGAGCCTTCCCGGGAGAGGGCCAGGCCTACGGGCGGGGGGAGCGCCTCGCCGTCCGCACCCTCGAGGACCTGGCCGCCTTCGATCTAGTCCCCTTCCTCGCGTTGATGCGGACCCCTGCCGACGCGGGCCGGCCTCTGGTGCAGGCGGTCCAGGTGTCGACGATGCGGGTCCGAGGCTTTCGGGGGAGCGCCCAGGAGTGGACCCGGCCCCTGGCTGTGGACGGGGAGGCGCTGGGGGCGCTGGTCGGCCGGGCGGAGGTGAAGGTATGGCGGGAGGGCGGGGGCGTCCTTCTCTCCCCGCCCCTGGGGCATCCGGCCCTCCGGGCCCTCTACGCCGACGAAAAAGGGGGGGTGGATTTCCGGCGGGCGGCGCTGGAGGCTTTCCTGGCCGGCAACGATCTGCTGTGGCTGGGGGACCTTCACTCCGATCCCCAGGAGGCCGCGCGGCAGGCCGCTTCCGTGATCGCCTTCTTCCGGGAAAAATATTCGACGGACCTCTCTTTCCAGAACCTGGTCAACGCCGCGGTGGCCCGCATCCTACGCTTGAAATATCGGCTGTATCCGGGCTTCACGTCGGGAGCCGTGTTCCCGACCCTCCGGGACCTCCGGGCGGCCCCCGGCGCCGCCGCCCACGGGTGGGTGGTCCGCCAGGCGCTGGAGAAGGCGGTGGTCCGGCTGCGGCCCACGGGCGGCGCTCCCCCGCCGGTTCCCGGGCCCGATGCGTTTCTCCTTGTGCTGGTTGACGGGCGGACGGCCCGGGCGTGCGCGGCATGCCCCGAGGTCCCGCTGCTGCCCCCCAGCCTGATCACCCAGGCGCTGCGGGTGGCGGGGGCGGGCGTCCTGGATCCGGAGCGGATCGTGGTGCGGACCTTCGCGGAGGCGATGGCCTTTCTCGCCCGGCGTCCCGAGGCCCCGGATCTGCGGACTGAGTTCGAGCGGGCGAACTGGGTGGTGATCGCCGCCCTGGAGGAGCGCCCGGACGATGAGGCCTCCAGCCTGCCCCATGTGCTCTTGGGCGAGCGGGCCGACCTGCTGGCCGGAAAACAGGTGGTGTTCTGGGGGTTCGGGGGGCTGTATCCGCTGACCCCCCGCGAGGTCGCGCGGCTGACCCGCTATGAGACCATCTGGACCCGCGTGGCCCCCGCGGTGGAGGTGATGGCCCGGGTGCTGTTTGGGGCGGTGTCCCCTCGGAGCCGCGCGCCCCTCTCGATCCCCGCCGTGGGCTATGTCCTGGCCGAGCGCCTGCGCCCGGATCCCAATCAGGTGATCCCCCTGGGGGTGGGCCTGCGGGAAGGTGCGACTTCGGGCACGCCGACCCCGGTGGCCGTGCGGGTCGGTGAGACCCTTCGGGTCTGGGCCGGGCCGATCTACGACCGGGACGGCTATCCGGTCCCCGACGGGACACCGGTGCTCTTCACAGGGGTTTACACCGGCCAGGGGACGATCGGTCCCTTCCGGGCGGGGACCCGGGAGGGGTTCGCCGAGGTGGACATCCCGCTGGACCGGGAGGGGATGCTGGAGATCCGGGCGGCCAGTGAGCCGGCCCGCCTCTCCTATCGGCTGCAGATCCAAATCGAGCGGAACCGCCCGGGCCGGATCGCCACGGTGGTGCCCCCAACGCCCACGCGGCCTCCGGAGCCCACCACCACCGCCCTCCCGCCGGCCCCCATGCCCACCCCGCGCCCGGGCGGGGCGGGGCGCTCCCCTCGGGTCGGATGGGGGTTCTTCGCTGTGAGCAACCTCCTGATCGTGGGGGCCGGTGCCGTGGGTTTCGGTCTGGGCCGGCGACGGGGGCTGGATCGGGCCTGGCAGGCGGCCCTCTCCGGGGCGGCCGCGGGCTGGGTGGCCTACGCGCTGCTGGTCTTCGGGAGGCCGGCAGTCCCGATCCCGATGGGGACCGTCGGCCTCCCCCTGGCGGCGGGGATCGTGGCCTTCCTGGTGGGCGGCGGGGTAGCCCTCCTCCCCTCCGACCGGTCCGGGGGATGAGGCCTGGGGACGCGATCCCGATCCCATTTGCATCAGGAGGTGGGCCATGGCCTATGAGACTCTGCTGTATGAGGTTCAGGAAGGGGTGGCGATCCTGACGCTGAACCGCCCCGACGTCCTCAACGCCTTTAACGAGCAGATGTTCCAGGAGCTGCAAGAAGCCCTCCGGACGGTGGAGCGCGACGAGGCCGTCCGTGTGGTGATCGTGACGGGGGCGGGACGGGGCTTCTGCGCCGGGCAAGACCTCGCCGAGATGCAGGCCCGCTACGTCCAGCCCGCCGAGGCGATGTCCATCGGGGAACACCTGCGCAGCCGCTACAATCCGTTGATCCTGCGCATCCGCAACACCGAGAAGCCGTTCATCGCCGCCATCAACGGCGTGGCTGCGGGGGCGGGCTGCAGCCTGGCCCTGGCCTGCGACCTACGGGTCATGGCCGAGACGGCGACCTTCGTCTTCAACGCCTTCGCCAAGATCGGACTGATCCCCGACTCCGGGTCCACCTGGTTCCTGCCCCATCTGGTCGGCTACGGACGGGCCTTCGAGGCGGCCACGCTGATCGACCGCCTGGAAGCCCGGCGGGCCCTGGAGTGGGGGCTGGTCAACGCCGTCGTCCCACCCGAACAGGTCTTGCCAACGGCCCGGGAGTGGGCCGTGCGGCTGCGGGAGCTGCCGGGGCGATCTGTGGGCTGGTTGAAGCGCGCCCTCCAACGGGCCGCGACCTTCACCTTGGAGCAGTCCCTGGAATATGAGGCCCATCTCCAGGAAGTGGCGGCCCGCACCCCTGAGCACCGCGAGCGGGTCGAGGCCTTCCTGAAGCGGCGAGGAGGGTGAGGCCATGGAGCGCGTGGGGGTGGTGGGCGCGGGGACCATGGGGCGGGGCATCGCCTACGTAGCGATCACCCACGGGGCGGAGGTGGTGCTCTACGACGTGGCGGCGGAGGCCCTCACGAGCGCCCGGACGCAGATCGAGGGCTGGCTCCGGGAGGCCGTCGCCAAAGGACGCCTGGAGGCGGCCGAAGGGCAGGAGGCCCTTCGCCGCCTGCGCCTGAGCGGGCGCCTGGAGGACCTGGCGGCAGCGGAGGTGGTCATCGAGGCGGCCCCAGAGGATCTGGCCCTCAAGCAGGATCTCTTCCGCCGGCTGGATCAGTGCTGCGTGCCCACAGCGCTCCTGGCCTCCAACACCTCTTCCCTTTCCATCACCGCCCTGGGCGCGGCCACCCGGCGCCCGGAGCGGGTGGCCGGGATGCATTTTTTCAACCCCGCCCCGGTCATGCGCCTGGTGGAGGTGGTGCGGGGGTTGGCCACCGCTGAGGAGACGGTGCGCGCCCTGGTCGATCTGGCGCGGCGCTGGGGGAAGACACCGGTGGTGGTCAAGGACACCCCCGGCTTCATCGTCAACCGGGTGGCCCGCCCCTTCTACCTCGAGGCGCTGCGCCTGGTGGGGGAGGGCGTGGCCGATCCCCCGACCATCGACCGGCTGGTCCGGGCCCTGGGGTTCCGCATGGGCCCCTTCGAGCTGATGGACCTGATCGGCCTGGATGTGAACCTGGCGGTGAGCGAGAGCGTGTATCGCGCCTTTTTCGAGGATCCTCGCTTCCGTCCCCACCCCCTGCAGCGGCTGATGGTCCAGGCCGGCCGCCTGGGTCGCAAAGCTGGCCAGGGATGGTATCGCTATGCCGAAGGCCCGGGCGCGGAGCGCGGATAGGAGGGGAGCGCCATGGGGACGCGGCCGCTGAAGGAGCGGGTCCTGGTGGTGGGCGCTAGCGCTTTCGTGGAGGAACTGGCCGGGCTGGCCCTGGAGCAGGGATACGCCGTCACCGCCTTCCCCACCGAGGGGGAGATCTCGCCAGCCCTCCAGGAGGCCCTCCGGGCGGAGGGGCCGGCCGCAGCCTTCGGCATCGAGGCGCTGCCCGCCCCGCTGACGGCCAAGCGGGCCCTGGTGGAGGCCCTGGACGCTGCGCTCCCGCCCGCGAGCCCCTTGCTGGCCCTCTGCCTGACCACCTCCGCCACCCAGGTCGCCGCCTGGACCCGCCATCCGGAGCGGGTGGTGGGGTTCGCGGTGCTGCCGCCCATCGTCCGAGGGGGGCCTGTGGAACTGGCGGGCCCCCTTCAGGGTCAGGCCGAGGGGGTGGAGCGGGCCCGGGCGCTGCTTTCGGCCTGGGGCTTCAAGGTGGCGGTGGTGAACGACACCGTCGGCCTGGTGCTCCCCCGGCTGCTGTGCGCCCTGATCAACGAGGCCGCCTTCGCGGTGATGGAAGGGGTGGCCGCCCCCGCGGACATCGATACGGCCATGAAACTGGGGACCAACTATCCGCGGGGCCCTCTGGAGTGGGCCGACCTGATCGGCCTGGACCTGGTCGTGGCGATCCTGGAGGCCCTGGAGGCCGAGCACGGCGGCGGCCTCTACCGACCGGCCCCGCTGCTCCGCCAGATGGTCCGCGCCGGCCGCCTGGGGCGCAAGGCCGGGCGTGGGTTCTATCCATGATGCGGAGGCCGGGGCGGCAGGGCCTCATCCTTCGATCAGAGGGAGCAGCCGCTCCCGAAGGAGGCGCCGGGCGTCGAACTGCTGTCGGACGCGCCGGCGCCATCGGGCCTCGGGGTCGGCCTCCAGATGGCGAGCGATGGCTTCGGCCATGGCCTCGGGGCCGGCGGCCTCCGGGAGCAGGAAGGCTGCCGATCCACCCAGTTCGGCCAGCGGGGGGAGCGCATAGGCGAAGATCGGCAGGCGGGCCAGCCCCGCCT
>NZ_PSLG01000064.1:0-12163 GCF_040289485.1 Thermoflexus sp. | reverse complement strand
CCCTTCCTGGACCTCATCCAGGAGGGCAACCTGGGCCTGATGAAGGCGGTGGAGAAGTTCGATTACCGGCGGGGCTACCGCTTCAGCACCTACGCCACCTGGTGGATCCGCCAGACCATCACCCGGGCCATCGCCGACCAGAGCCGCACCATCCGCGTCCCCGTCCACATGAGCGATCGCATCCGCAAATTGTATCGGGTGGCCCACGAACTGGAGCAGAGCCTGGGCCGCAAGCCCACGGCAGAGGAGATCGCCGCCGAATTGGGAGTGGAGCCCCGCAAGGTCGAGTGGATGTTCCGGGTCTCCTGGCAGCCCCTCAGCCTGGAGAACCCGGTGGGCGAGGACGAGGAGGACGAACTGGGCTATTTCATCGAGGACGAGTCTTCTCCTTCCCCCAACCAGATCGCCTACCAGAACCTGCTCCGGGAGAAGATCGAGGAGATCCTCTCCACCCTCAGCCCCCGGGAGGCCCGCATCCTGCGGCTGCGCTTCGGCCTGGTCAACGGCCGCTGTTACACACTGGAAGAGGTGGGCAAGAAGTTCGGGCTGACCCGGGAGCGGATCCGCCAGATCGAGGGCCGCGCCCTGCGCCGGCTGCGCCATCCCCGCCGCAGCCGTCAGTTGCGGGAGTTCCTCACCTAAAGCCCCCCAGCCTTGGGGTCGGTTCCCCCCATGGGGGGCCCGCGTCGCCCATGGGGCGGCGCTTTTTTGTCCCGACGGCCGTCCCCGGAAGTTGTCGAGAGGACCGCTTTCGACTACCATGAGTTCCTGGCCTTCTCAGAAGCCCAGGTTCAGGAGGCGGATCCGATGGGTGCGTTGCCGAAGCGCCGGGTCACCCGCACCCGGCGGGGGATGCGCCGGGCCCACGATGCCCTCCGGCGCCCCAACCTGGTCCTATGCCCCCGGTGCAAAGCGCGGATCCTGCCGCACCGCGTTTGCCCGTATTGCGGCACCTACCGGGGCGTCCAGGTCCTGGAGGTCGAGGCCCGCCCGTAGCGGGCCTCTGGATCGGCCCTCCGATCCCGGCGGGGAGGGACGTGTCCCTCCCCGCCCCGTTTCCGGAGGCAGGCGCTATGGGCTGGGGCGGCGATGGGCGGGGCGAACCGTTCCCCTTTCCGATGGAGGAGGAGGAAGCCCTCCCCTCCCAGGCCGGCCGCAAAGGCCGTCTCTTCCTGGCCCTCTTCGGCGGGGCCCTCCTCCTGGGCCTGTGCGGGCTGTTCGCCCTAGCGGTCTTCGGGGCCCCATGGACCCCCCGGTGGCTGGACACCGGCCTCCCCCCGGAGCGGGTGACGGAGGGGGTGCCCTTCCCGCTCACCCTCTCCGACCGCAGCGGGCGCCTATATCCCGTGATCCTGGTCCGCTCCGGGGGGCACCTGCGGGCCTTCCCGATGCAGCCGCCGGGGCTGGCCTGCCTGCTCAAGATCGAGGGGGTTGAACTGGTGGCCGCGTGCGCCGGCTGCCGCTTCGCCGCCGACGGCCGGCCCATCGCCGGGCCCTGCGCCACCCCCCTGCCCGCCTATCCCACTCAGGTGTTCGTCGGCTCGATCTGGGTGAACATCAACCGCCTGCAATAGGTGCTCTGCCGCCCTGCAGGAGGCCCACATGATCCGCGTCGCCCTGGCCCAGATGGACCCCCTTCTGGGGCAGAATCCCCACAACCGGGAGCGGGCTCTGGCCCACCTCGAGGAGGCCAGCCGGGCGGGCGCCCGCCTGGTCCTCTTCCCCGAGTGCGCCATCTCCGGCTATGGCTTCGCCTCCCTAGAGGAGGCATGGCCCTACGCCGAGCCGGTCCCCGGGCCCACCACCGAGGCCTTCACAGCTGCCTGCCGGGCCCGGGGCCTCTACGCCGTTGTCGGGCTGCTGGAACGGGCGGACGGCCGGCTGTTCAACACGGCCGCGCTCATCGGGCCCGAAGGGCTGATCGGCCGCTACCGCAAGGCCCACCGGCCGTATCTGGGGGTGGACCGCTTCACCGCGCCGGGCGACACCGGGTTCCCGGTCTTCGAGACGGCTATCGGACGGATCGGCATGCTCATCTGCTACGACCTGCGCTTCCCCGAGGCCGCCCGGGTGCTGGCCCTCCGAGGGGCCGATCTGGTGGCCGTGCCCACCAACTGGCCTGAGGGCTCCGAGATCGTGCCCATCGCCGTCGCCCCCACCCGGGCGCTGGAGAACCGGTTCTTTGTGCTGACGTGCAATCGGGTGGGGACCGAGCGGGGGTTCACCTTTTTCGGGCGGAGCGGGGTCTACGATCCGGCCGGGCGGACCCTCGTGCAGGCCGGCGGGGAGGAGACCCTGGTGACGGCCGAGATCGATCCCCGGCGGGCCCGCCACAAACGGATGATCCTGCGCCCCGGCGCCTTCGAGATGGACCCCATCGGGGACCGGCGGCCGGACCTGTATGGGGAACTGGTTCGCGGATCCTGAACCGGAGGGGTGAGGATGCGGGAGGTGGTGATCGTCGCCGCGGTGCGCACGCCCATCGGCAAATACGGCGGGGTGCTGAAGGATGTGCGCCCCGACGACATGGCCGCCCTGGTGATCCGCGAAGTGGTCCGTCGGGCCGGCATCGACCCGGCCATGGTCGACGAGGTGTATATGGGATGCGCCAACCAGGCGGGGGAGGACAACCGCAACGTGGCCCGCATGGCTGCCCTGCTGGCCGGCTTCCCGGAGCACGTGGCGGCGGTCACGGTGAACCGCCTCTGCGCCTCCGGCCTGACGGCCGTCAACCTGGCGGCGCGGACCATCCGGGCCGGCGAGGCGGAGGTGGTGATCGCCGGCGGGGTGGAGAGCATGACGCGGGCGCCATGGGTGATGCCCAAGGCCGCCGTCCCCTTCCCACGGGGCAACGTCACCGTCTACGACACCGCCCTGGGCTGGCGCTTCCCCAACCCCCGCATGGAGGCGATGTTCCCCCTGGAGTCCATGGGGGAGACGGCGGAGAACATCGCCCAGGAGCACCCGGAGATCACCCGGGAGGAGCAGGACCGCTTCGCCCTTCGCTCCCATCAGCGGGCCGTGGAGGCCATCCGCTCCGGGAAGTTCAAAGAGGAGATCGTGCCGGTGGTTATCGAGCGCCCTGGGCAACCGCCCCAGGTGGTCGACACCGACGAGGGCCCCCGCTACCGGATCGAGAACGGGGAGATCGTGCTGGACACCGATCTGGAGCGCCTCTCCCGCCTGCCCCCGGTCTTCCGGAAGGGGGGGACGGTGACGGCGGGGAACGCCTCGGGCCTGGCCGATGGGGCGGCAGCCCTCCTGCTGATGCGCGCGGAGCGGGCGCGGGCCCTGGGCCTGCGGCCGATGGCCCGCTGGGTCGCCTCGGCGGCGGTGGGGGTGAACCCGCGGGTGATGGGCTACGGCCCGGTCCCCGCTACCCGCAAGGCCCTGGAGCGGGCGGGGCTGACCTTGGATCAGATCGACCTGGTGGAGATCAATGAGGCCTTCGCTGTCCAGACCCTGGCGGTCATCCGGCTGCTGGGTCTGGACATGGAGCGGGTGAACGTCAACGGGGGGGCCATCGCCCTGGGGCATCCCCTGGGCTGCAGCGGGGCCCGCATCCTCACCACCCTGCTCTACGAGATGCGCCGGCGCCGGGCCCGCTACGGCCTGGCGACGCTGTGCGTCGGGGTGGGCCAGGGGGAGGCCACCATCGTGGAGCGGGTCGAGGAAGCATGAAAAAACTGGTCCATCCCCTCAACCCCACTCGCCTTTCTTCAGGCGCATGAGGAACTCCACGTTGCTCTTGGTCTTGGCCAGGGCGTTGAGCAGGGACTCCATCACCTGGGCGAGGTCGTAGCCGCCGCCGTCGGGCGGGGGCGCCATCATGCGAGCGATCATGCGCCGCAGCAGCCAGACCTTCTCCAGGGTGTCCGGTTCCAGCAGGAGCTCCTCCCGGCGAGTGCCGGAGCGCTCGATGTCGATGGCCGGGAAGAGGCGGCGCTCGGCGAGTTTGCGGGAGAGGTGCAGCTCCCAGTTGCCGGTCCCCTTGAACTCCTCGTAGATCACGTCGTCCATGCGGCTGCCCGTGTCGATCAGACAGGTGGCCAGGATGGTCAGGGAGCCGCCGTTCTCGATGTTGCGGGCGGCGCCGAAGAAGCGCTTGGGCGGATACAGGGCCGCCGGGTCCAGGCCGCCCGTCCAGGTCCGGCCGCTGGGCTCCACCACCAGGTTGTAGGCCCGCGTGAGGCGGGTGATGGAGTCGAGGAGGATCACCACGTGCTTTCCCCCCTCCACCATCCGCTTGGCCCGCTCCAGGGCCAGTTCGGCCACCTTGATATGGTTCTCCGGCGGCTCGTCGAAGGTGCTGTGCACCACCTCGGCCTCCACCGAGCGGTCCATGTCGGTGACCTCCTCGGGCCGCTCGCCGACCAGCACCACCATCAGGTGGACGTCGCGGTAGCGGGTGGAGATGGCGTTGGCGATGTGCTTGAGGACGGTGGTCTTGCCCGCCTTGGGGGGCGAGACGATAAGGCCCCGCTGCCCGCGCCCGATGGGGGCCACCAGGTTGATCAGCCGGGTGGTGAGGTTCTTGGGGTCCGTCTCCAGATCGAACATCTGGTTGGGGAAGATGGGCGTCAGTTCCTCAAAGCGCGGCCGCTGACGGGCCTGCTCCGGGTCCAGCCCGTTGACCGCCTCCACCCGCAGGAGGCTGTAATACTTCTCGGTCTCCTTGGGCGGGCGGATCTGGCCGACGACGAAGTCCCCCTTGCGGAGGCCGAAGCGTCGGATCTGGGACTGGCTGACGTAGATGTCATTGGAACTGGGGAGGAAGTTGGGGTTCACCCGGAGGAAGCCTATCATGCCCAGGGAGTCATCCTCCACAATCTCCAGCGTCCCCCCGCCGAAGGCGTAGCCCTGCTGCTCCGCCTTGGCCTGGAGCAGCCGCATGATTAGATCCTGCTTCTTCAGACGGCTGTAACTGGGGATCTTGAGGGACCGGGCCAGGTCGCGCAGTTCGTCCAGGGTCTTGGATTCGAGATGGATGTAATCGAAATCCAGGATGGGAACCTGAACTTGTGTCTGTTCCATGGTCCTTCCACTCTTCCATGAGGATCGGCTACCGCCTCGACATCGCGCCCGTGGGGGAGCCGGACCGGGAGCCGCGCCGTCCATCCACCTGGGTGACCATCGGGGGCGATGCCTCCAGCGGCTGAAGCATTTTCATTATAACCAGGCACCGAGGATCCGTCAAACGGCGGGGAGGGCCCGGAAGGGGAGCAGGAAGAGCTCCCCGGCCAGCGGACGCCCGGCGGCCCGGGCGTCAAGCCACCGCAGCAGGCCAGCCATCCGCCACCGCTCCGCAGGGTGGGGCCCCACCCTCGCCCGAGCGGGAACGCCAGCAGCCGCCCCCGTCCGCATCCGGGAGAGGCCATCGGGAACAGGACCAGGCCGCAGAGGCCCCAGAGCCCGCGCCCGGCCCACATCCGCCCACGCGCCGCCCACTGCCCCATTTTCACCGCCACCGTTGGGTGGATCCTACAGCCCCCGCCACCGGCTGCCCTCCTCCGGCGGGGTGATCCATCCTCGCTCCTCCATCAGGTCGATGAGGCGGGCCGCGCGGTTGTAGCCGATGCGCAGTTTGCGCTGCAGAAGAGAGATGGAGGCCCGCCGGTGCAGCCGCACCACCTCCACCGCCCGCCGGAGCAACTCCTCGTCCGGCTCCCCCTCGGCATCCTCCGCGGCCTCCTCGGCTTTCCGCGGTTGTCCCTCCGGGGGCCGGTCGGCCGGCGTCCCGGGGCCTGGCGGGGCCGGCGGTGATCGGCCGCGGATCCCCTTCCAATAGGCCACGATCCGGCGGATCTCCTCGTCGGAGACGTAACAGCCCTGGGCGCGGATCGGCTGGCCCTGGTCCGGCGCCAGGAAGAGCATATCCCCCCGGCCCAGCAGGGCCTCCGCCCCCGGCTGGTCCAGGATCACCCGCGAGTCCACCGAGGAGGCCACCGCGAAGGCGATGCGGGCCGGGAAGTTGGCCTTGATCAGCCCCGTCACCACATCCACGCTGGGCCGCTGCGTGGCGATCACCAGATGGATCCCCGTGGCCCGCGCCATCTGCGCCAGCCGCGCGATGGTCCGCTCGGTCTCCTCCGGCGCCCGCATCATCAGATCCGCCAGTTCGTCCACCACGACCACCAGATAGGGCATGCGGGGCTCCCCCCGCGCCGCGGCCCAGCGGTTGAACTCAGCGATGTGCCGGACCCCCGCTGCGGCGAAGGCCCGATACCGCCGCTCCATTTCCCGCATGGCCTCCTGGAGAACCCGTGGGACCTTCTCCAGGTCCACCACCACCGGCGTCCACAGATGGGGGATGCCGTTGTAGAGGGTCAGTTCCACCCGCTTGGGATCGATCAGGATCAGCCGCAGGTCCTCCGGCGTGCAGGTGCACAGCAGCGCGGTGAGGATGGCGTTGAGGGCGACGGATTTGCCGGAGCCGGTGGCCCCCGCGATCAGCAGGTGGGGCATCGCCGTGAGATCCGCCACCAGGGGCTCCCCGGCCACCGTCTGGCCGAGGGGGAGCCGCAACGGCGCCTCGAGGGCGCGATAGGCCTCGCTCTCCATCACCTCCCGCAGCCGGACCCGGGCCGGGCGCTCGTTGGGGACCTCCAGGCCCACCAGCCCCCGACCGGGGATGGGGGCCAGCACCCGGACGGAGCGGGCGGAGAGGGCCAAGGCCAGGTCGTCCGCCAGGGCGGCGATCTGGTTCACCTTCACTCGAGTGGGCCGCCCACCCCGGGCGACCACGCCCGGCTCCAGGCCGAACAGGGTAACGGTCGGCCCGCGCTGCACCTCCACCACCCGGGCCTCCACCCCCAGGCTGCGCAGGGTCTCCTCGATGACCCGGGCCTTCTCCCGCAAATCGGCCTCGTCGATCTCCACGTCCTCCCCGGGGTCCAGGATCTCCTCCCACCGGGGCAGGATCCAGCGGGGCCCCTCGGGGGCGAGGGGCAAGGCGGCCGCGGGAGGCCCGGCAGCCACCGGGGCAGGCGCCGGCGACGCGGAGGCTTCCGGAGGCGCCTCGGATTCCCCCAGGATGCGGGGGGCAGACGACGCGGACAGGGTTAGAGGCGTAGGGGGCGCGGGGGAATGGACCCGAGGGACCGGCCGGGCGGCCCGGAGCCGCCGGAGCAGGCGGATCGCCGCCTCGATGGGGCGCTCTGGAGGGATGCGCAGGGTGCCCATCAGGCCGGCCCCGAGGCCCCCCAAGAGAACCAGGAGGGCGCCGCCGGGGCCCAGGTTCTCCATCAGGACACGGGCGAGGGCCTGACCCAGCGCGCCGCCCGCCCCCGCCAGGCGGTCCAGGAGCACCAGGGTGGAAAGATAGAGTAGGCCCAGGCCGAAGAGCCGCCCCGGATCTGGGCGGGGAGCGGTCCCGAACCGCCGCCACAGCAGCCAGGCTCCGGCGACCAGGGCGGCCAGCGGCGCCGCGAAGGCCCCCCCTCCCAGCCCCCAGAACAGCGCCGAGACCCCAGGGAGAGGCTGGGGGGAAAGCACGCCGAGCAGCGTCAGCAGCCCCCCGAGAAACAATGCCAGGCCCAGCCCGACCAGGGCCTGGTCTCCGGTCCGGCGGAGGCCTCTGCGGGCTCCCGCGGCCCGCTCCCGGGGGGCCTTCGCCGAAGGGCGCTTCCGTGCCTTCGTGCGGGCCAAGGCTGCCTCCGCCCCAACGCACCGTCCGCGGCCCTCACTGCCAGACGCCCGGGATCGGCGTCCCGCAGCGATAACAAGTCCCCCGACCGGAGAGGTGATCCACCAGCACCCGGAAGCCGTGGCGGGCGATGAGCAGGGCGTCGCAGTTCGGACAATAGGTGTTCTCGAAGGGGCCCACCCGGCCCGGCAGGTTCCCGGCGTAGACATAGCGCAGCCCGGCGGCCTTGCCGATCTCCGCCGCCCGGATCAGCGTCCGCGCCGGCGTCCAGTCCCGGTCCGTCATCTTATAATCGGGGTGGAAGGCCGTCACATGCCATGGGATGTCCGGGGAGATAGAGGCCAGGAACTGGGCCGCGTCCCGCAGTTCCTCTTCGGAGTCGTTGAAGCCAGGCACCACCAGGGTGACCACCTCCAGCCACAGGCCGCTCTCGTGGACCAGGCGGATGCCCTCGAGGACGTTCTGGAGGGGCATCCCCAGGGCCCGGTAGTTCTTGTCCCGCATGCTTTTGAGGTCGATCTTGTAGGCTGTGAGGTAGGGGCGCAGATACGCCAGGACCTCAGGGGTGAGGTTGCCGTTGGAGACGTAGACGCAACGCAGGCCGGCGGCGATAGCCTCCCGGAAGATCGCCACCGCCCACTCCGAGGTGATCAGCGGCTCGTTGTAGGAACTGCCCACCAGCTGCGCCCCGTAGCGCTGGGCCAAGGCCACCAGCTGCTGGGGAGTGATCGGCTCCGGCATCACCCCGGCGGCGGGATCCCGCAGCGCCTGCGAGGTCAGCCAGTTCTGGCAGTAGCTGCAGTGAAGGTCGCAGCCCAGCATCCCGAAGGTCAAGGTGTAGGAGCCGGGCAGGACGTGGAAGAACGGCTTCTTCTCCGTGGGGTCCACCTGCAGGGCGGCCACGTAGCCCCACGGAACGTAAAGGACGCCGTCCCGGTTGAAGCGCACCTGGCAGATCCCCCGGCGGCCGGGGCGGATGCGGCAGCGATGGCCGCACGCGTAACACCGCACCGTGCCGTCGGGAAGCCGCTCGTAGAGCTCCCCGGGCCGCGTCAGGGCGTCCAGCACCTCGGCCAGCGTCTGGACCTCTGCCATCGCCCACCGCCTTTCCGCGCGTTCTCTTAAAAGTTTAAACCCGAAGGGCGGTGAGCGGGGAAAAATCGGCGCAGGGTCGAGGGGCTGCCCCTCACCGGCGCATCCAGACCGTGAACCGGCCGTCGGGGAAGAAGGCCATGACCTCCAGGGGCCCGATGGGGTCCCCGCCCATGCCCGGGGCGCCGGCGGGCATCCCCGGCACGGCGATCCCGGCGACGGGCGGGCGCTCCCGCAGCAGGCGGGCGATGGCCTCCACCGGCACGTGGCCTTCCACCGTGTAGGGGCCCACCCGGGCCGTGTGACAACTTCGCACAGCCTCGGGGACGCCGAGCCGTTCCTTGAGGGGCTGCAGGTCGTCCTGCAGGACCCCGTGGACCTGCACGCCGTGGGCCTGGAGATAGCGGATCCACTCTTGGCAACAACCGCAGGTCGGCGAGAAATAGACCGTGACGACGGTCCCGAGCGGGTCGGCCGGGGGGCGAGGGGCCGCGCAGCCGGCCAGCAGCCCCAGCCCGAGGAGCCCTACGACCCAACGGCGGATCCGGGCCATCGATCACCTCCTGGGTGGAGGGAGAGCATCGCGCCGCCCCCTCCGGATCACCGCATCACAACCGGGCCCCTCGCAGCCGCAGGGAATTGGTCACCACGAAGATGGAGGAGAAGGCCATCGCCCCGGCGGCCAGCATCGGGTGCAGCAGGCCCAGGGCCGCCACCGGGATCAGGAGCACGTTGTAGAAGAACGCCCAGAACAGGTTCTGGCGGACCGTCCGGACAGTCCCCCGGGAGAGGCGGATGGCCTGGGGCAACAGGCGCAGGTCGCCCCGCATCAGGATCACGTCGGCGGTCTCCATCGCCACCGCTGTCCCCGTGCCCATCGCGATCCCCACGTCCGCCTGGGCCAGGGCGGGGGCGTCGTTGATCCCGTCGCCGACCATAGCCACCCGATGGCCCTCCTCCTGGAGGCGGCGGACGATGGCGGCCTTGTCGGCAGGGAGGACCTCGGCGAAGACCCGGTCGATGCCCGCCGCGCGGGCGATGGCCTCGGCGGTGCGCTGGTTGTCCCCGGTGACCATGGCGGTCCGGACGCCCAGGGCGTGGAGGGCGGCGACCGCCTCGGCGGCCTCGGGCTTCAGGGTGTCGGCCAGGGCGATCACCCCCACCGCCTCCCCATCCCGGGCCACCACCATGCTCGTCTGCCCCCGGCCCTGGAGGTCCTGAAGGACAGCGGCCAGGCCATCGAGGGCCACGCCCTCGGCCTCCAACCACCGGGCCTTCCCCACCCGGACCACGTAGCCGTCCAGGTGGGCCATCACGCCGCGGCCGGGCAGGGCGGAGAAGGCGGCCGGCGGCGTCAGCGGGAGGCCCCGGGCCCGGGCGGCTTCCACCACCGCCTGGGCGAGGGGGTGTTCGCTGCCCTGCTCGACGCTGGCGGCCATGGCCAGCACCGCCTCCTCCGAGAGGCCCGGGCGGGGGATCACCGCGGTCACCCGGGGGCGGCCGACCGTGAGGGTGCCGGTTTTGTCCAGGGCGACCAGGGTCGCCTTGCCCAGTTGCTCCAGGGCCTCCGCGCTCCGGAACAGGATCCCCATCGTCGCCCCGCGGCCGGTCCCCACCATGATCGCCGTGGGGGTGGCCAGGCCCATGGCGCAGGGGCAGGCCACCACCAGGACGGCGATGGCATTGACCATGGCACGGGTGAAGCCGGCCCCGCTGGCCAGCCCGCCGGCGAAGGCGAGGGCAGCGATGGCGATGACGATGGGGACGAAGACGGCGGAGGCCCGGTCGGCCAGCCGCTGGAGGGGGGCCTTGCTGCCCTGGGCCTGCCGGACCAAGCGGATGATCCCGGCCAGGACGGTGTCCTGGCCCACCTGGGTGGCCTCGACCTTCAACCAGCCGTGCTGGTTCACCGTCCCGCCGAGGACCCGATCGCCGGGGCCTTTCTCCACCGGGATGGGTTCACCGGTGAGCATGGACTCATCCACGGCGGAGCGGCCTTCGACCACCACCCCGTCGGCCGGGATGCGCTCCCCGGGGCGGACCACCAGCAGATCCCCCACCTGGATCTCGGTGGCGGGGATCTCGTGCGCGACGCCATCCCGAAGCACCCGGGCCCGTTCGGGCTGGAGGGCCAAGAGGGCCCGGATGGCCTCCCCGGCCCGGCCTTTGGCCCGAGCCTCCAGGTATTTGCCGAGGACGATGAGGGTGATGATGACCGCAGCGGTCTCAAAATACGTATAGCGGCCCAGGGCATCGGTCCCCAGCAGGCGGGCGATGGTGACGGCGGCGCTGTAGAAATAGGCGGCCGACGTGCCCAGGGCCACCAGCACATCCATGTTGGCGGTCCCCAGGCGCAGGGCCCGCACCGCGCCGCGGTAGAAGTCCCCGCCGACCCCGAACTGGACCGGGGTGGTCAGCAGCAGCAGGAGCAGATCCAGCAGGAGGGGGCGTTCCATCCCCGGCATGACGTTGTGAAGCAGGTCAAAGGACATGCTGAGCCAGAAGGCGGGGACGGTGAAGAGCAACCCCCAGAAGAGGCGGCGGCGCTGGCGGGCCCGCTCGGCCGCGCGGGCGGCCTGCTCCGCGTCCGGCGCGGCGACCCCGGCGGCCGCGCCGGCCTCCGCCACCGCGAAGCCAGCCTCCCGGAGGGTTCGGATCAGGTCCCGGAGGGCGACCACGCCCACCACATAGGTGACATGGACCTGTTCGGTGGCCGGGTTCACGGTCGCCTCCAGGACGCCGGGGAGGCGGCCCAGGCGCCCTTCGAGGGCCTGGGCGTCGCTGGGGTCACGCAGCCCGCGGAGGGGGAGGACCACGGTAGCGGTCGCCACTTCGTAGCCGGCGGCGCGGACGCTCTCGACGGCGCGGCGGAGATCGGCGGCGGAGGGATCCAGGAGGACCACGGCCTGTTCGGCGGCGAAATGGACCGAGGCCGCCACAACGCCGGGCGTGCGTTTCAGGGCGCGCTCCACCGTCCGCGCACAGTTGGCGCAGGTCATGCCGATGATGGGGAGGATCACCTCCCGCGGCGCTGGGTCCATCGCAGACCTCCATCTCAACGGATCGCCTGTTGGAGCATGGCCTCCACCTGCTCCGGGGTGGTGTCGTGGCCGAAACTGCGCCAGACCACCCGGCCGGCCCGGTCGAGGATCACCAGGCCATGGGTCCCGGGCATGCCGAAACGGGCCAACAGCGCACGGCCCTCTCGGGTGTCGGCCCGGACCTCGAAAAAGGCCACGTCCTCGGCGTAACGGGGTTGCAGCGCCTGCACGAGGCGCGTATTGCGCGCACAGACCGGTCAGCCGGGCAGGACAAAATTGTAAAGGGCGGCCCGCGGCCGTGGCGTCTCCGTCGGGGTGGGCGGAGGCAACGGGGACGGGGACGGGGTGGCGGGGGCGGCTGCCGGTCGGGTGGACGGGGTGGGGG
>NZ_PSLG01000063.1:0-12203 GCF_040289485.1 Thermoflexus sp. | reverse complement strand
CCGAGGCGGATCTGGAGGAACTGGCGGAGATCGCCTTCGGGTCGTGCACGCTGTGCCGCCGCTGCACCATGAACTGCCCCATGGGGGTGGACACCGCCCTGATCATGCGGGCGGCCCGGGCCATGCTCACCGCCGCCGGCAAGGCGCCGGAGATGCTGGTGCAACTGGCCGACGCCGCCATCGCCCGCCAGGAAAACCTGGCGTTCTTCCGCGAGTTCTACATCGACCAGATCCGCGAACTGGAGCAGGAGCTCCAGGAGCGCCTGGGAGATCCCAGCGCCCGCATCCCGGTGGAGAAGGCCGGCGCCGAGATCCTCTACGTGGCCCTCTCCGGTGCCCACACCATCCTGCCCGCTGCCATCCTCTTCCACGCCGTGGGGGCGGACTGGACCCTGAGCATGTTCGAGGCGGCCAACTACGGTTACTTCCTGGCGGACGCCGCCCGGGCGAAGGCCATCGCCGGGCGCATCGTCGAGGAGGCACGGCGCCTCGGCGTGAAGGAGATCGTCCTGGCCGAGTGCGGCCACGCCTACACCGTCCTGCGCTGGGAGGCCCCCAACTGGTTCGAGGACTTCCCCTTCCAGGTCCGGAGCATCATCGAGGTGGCCGCCGAATGGATCCAGCAGGGCCGCTTGCCCCTGGATCCCTCGGCCAACCCGGAGCCGGTCACCTACCACGACTCTTGCAACCTGGGGCGAAACGGCGGGCTATTGGAGGAACCGCGCATCATCCTGCGGGCGGCCGTCCGGGATTTCCGGGAGATGACACCCAATCGGGCCGAGAACTTCTGCTGCGGCGGGGGCGCCGGCCTGGTGGCCATCCCCGAATGGTATGAGAAACGGATGCGGGCCGGACGGCCCAAGGTCGAGCAGATCCGACGGACGGGGGCCCGCGTCGTGGTCGCTTCCTGCGACAACTGCCGCCTGCAGCTCAGCGACCTGAACGATCACTACGGCCTGGGGGTTCGGATCAGCGGGCTGATGGATCTGGTGGTCAACGCCTATCTGGCCGCCCGGGAGGCGGGCCAGCGCGCCGCTGCCTCCGCGACGCCGGTCCCGGCCTCGTCCTGAACCCGAGCGGACACCGCGATCCCGCTCGCCTTCACCGCGGCGGAGGGGGCGCGGGTCGGCGCAGGGCCCGGGCGATCCCGATCGCTATGGGAAGCGTCCACAGCGCCACCGCTCCTTCCGCCGCCCAGACCCCCCACCGGGCCAGCGCATATCCCGCCGTTCCGTTCGCCCCGGCATGCAGGAGGACGGCCACAGCCCACCACCCTCCCTGCCGGCGGCGGAGGCCGTGCCAAAGGATCAGCGCCAAGCCGGCGTGGAACAGGATGGCCATCGCCCGTTCCAGGATGCCGACACTGACCATCCATGCCGGCGTGGCCCAATAGGCGGCGAGGGCCGGGGCCGCCGCCGGCGGGGTCGGCAGGAGGCCTTCCCGCAGCATCGCCATGGCCAGAAACGTCAACCCACCGGCCAGCCCTAGGGCGAAAGCCTCCGTCCCGCCGTGGGCGAGGCCGATCACCACGGCATCCTGTGCCTCCAGTTCCCGGCCCTCTCGGGCTTGCCGGCGGGCCGCCCAGCGCATCCCCAGCCACCGGGCCGTCTCTTCGAACAAGCCCGCGGAGAGGCTGAGGACGATCCAATTGAACAGAAACGGCTGGGGAGGGGCTGACCATCCGAACCATCGGAACCCCGCGGAGAGGGCCATCAGCAGCGGCAGCCGAAGGGCCTGCGCCCCTCCCCACGTCAACGCCCCTAGCCCCAGCCATGCCGCCGGGCGTCCCCAGCGGGCCCGAACCCACAAGGCCAGGGCCGGGCCCCCAAAGGCGAACACCATCCATCCCACCGCCCGCAGGACCAGATCCATGTCCCTCGCACCGCGGTTTGTCGGATCGGCGGTTTTATCTTTAAAATACTTTGAACGCCGGTGGGGCCATGGAAGGAGTGGTGGCGATGACCTACCGGGTGCTGATTGTAGACGACCATCCCCTGTTCCGCAAAGGTGTCCGGGACGCCCTGATGGGGGAGCCCGGCCTGCAGGTGATCGGGGAGGCTGCCGATGGCCAGACCGCCCTTCAGATGATCCTCACCCTCAACCCCCACCTGGTCCTGATGGATGTGCACCTGCCGGCCCTCAACGGCCTGGACGTGATCCGACAGGCCCGGAGCCGGGGCTTCGAGGGCGCCATCCTCGTCCTCACCGCCTACGATACCGAAGAGCAGATGCGCCACGCCCTCCGCATCGGGGCCAACGGCTACATCTCCAAAGACGCCCGGCCGGAACATCTGATCCAGAGCATCCGCCACATCCTGTCCGGCCGCTACGTCTGGGGGGATCACGTCATGACCCATGGGGAAGTCCAGGCCCTCATCGGTGGGGCCGAGGGATCCTCCAAGAACATGCTCTCCCCCCGGGAGCGGGAGATCCTGCAATATGTGGCCATGGGCTACAGCAACAAGGCCATCGCCGAACGCCTGGGGATCAGCCAACAGACGGTGAAGAACCACATGACCGCCATTTTGCGTAAACTGGATCTGGGGGACCGGACCCAGGCCGCCGTCCTAGCCATCCGCCGCGGGTGGGTCCGCCTGCCGGAGGAGCCGGCCACCCCTCTTCGGAGGAGCAGCCGTGAGCGAACTGGCCGAGGCCCTTCAGCAACTGATGGACTACTGCCGGGAGGAGCAGGAGAGCGTCCGACGGCAACTGGCGGAGGTCCAGGCCCTGATCCGCCAGACCGCCGCTGACGTGGAGCGGCTGGCCCAGAGAAGCCTGCAGTGGACCAACCAGATCAAGCAACTGGAGAGCCGCCCGGAGAGCGTCTCCCCCAGCGAACTGATCGAGGCCTACCAATCCGCCCTCGACGTCCAGCGGCGGTTGTGGCTGATGCGAGGGCAACTGGAGAAGTTCCAGAGCCTGGAGAGCCGCCTCCAGCACGAGGGGGAGGTCCTCGAACGTATCCTTTCCATCCTCGCCGCGCTCCCCCCCGCCCTCCCCGCCCAGCCGCCTGGCGCGGAGCCCGGCCTGATCGTCCGCCTGATCGAGGTCCAGGAGCAGGAGCGCCAGCGACTGGTCCGCCAGCTCCACGACGGGCCGGCCCAGGCCCTGACCAACCTGGTGCTCCACGCCGAGATCTGCGAGCGGCTCTTCCAGCGGGATCCCGAGCGGGCCCGCGCCGAACTGGCCAACCTGAAGAACGCCGTCACCGAGACCTTCCAGCGGATGCGCGAGTTCCTCTTCGACATCCGCCCCATGATCCTGGACGACCTGGGGCTGGTCCCCACCGTGCGCCGCTACGTGGAGACCCTGAAGGACAAGGTGAAGTTCTCCCTCCACCTGAGCATCGCCGGGGAGGAGCGACGCCTGGCCGCCTACCAGGAGGCCGCCCTCTTCCGCATCGTCCAGGAGCTCCTCACCAACGTCCGGATGCACGCCCAGGCCTCCCAGGCGACGGTGCGCCTGGTCTTCGGGGCCGACGGGGCGCGCCTGGAGGTCGAGGACAACGGGGTGGGGTTCGACGTGGAAGAGGCGCTGGCCAACGCCGCCCGCCGCAAGACCATCGGGCTGACCTCGGTCCGCCAATGGGTGGAGATGCTGGGCGGGCAGATAGCGATCCGCAGCGAGCCGGGCCAGGGCACGGCGGTCAGCGTCTTCATCCCCTACTGATCGGACGCGAACCGGCGGGCCAGGCCAGCGGTCCATGCCTGCAGGTGCGGCTCCCGCGCAGTCAGCCGGGCGAGGGCGAGGCCCAGCAGCGCCCCCGCGGCCACGTCCAGCGGATAATGCACGCCGCCGTAAACCCGGGCCAGACCGATCCCGGCCGCCAGGGCCATCGCCATTCGCCCCACCCGCCGGTCCCCTTCGGCCAGCGCCCCCGCGATCGCCCAGGTCACCACGGCGGCGTTGCTGGGGAACGAGGAATCCGAGGGATGGTAAAAGAGCAGATGCACCTCGTGATCGGCGAAGGGACGGGGCCGGAAATAGAAGGCGTTCATGAGTTCCACCATGGGGCCGCTGAGCAAAGCCGCCAGGGCCGCCCGCAGGACCGCCGTCCGGCGCCGGAGATCGCCACCCAGCCACATGGCCCACGCCAGCATCGCCAGGGCCGTGGGCACGGCGTAGTCGTTGATCAAGAGGCGGGCGACCGCATCCAGGGCCGGCGTCCGGCCGGCCAGGCTGTTGAGGGCGAAGAACACGGGAAGGTCCCAGCGCGCGAGGGCCAGGAGCGCCAGGGCCAGCCCGATCCGAAGCCCCCAGCGGGCGATCCCCGAACGGGCCGGGGCCTCGGTTCCGGCAGCGTAGGAGTGCCGCGCCCCAGTGCCTCTGTTGGGCGGCGGGAAGCGCAGCCCCAGGAGCCGGCCGACTCCCGCCGCCCCGCCGAGGGCCAGGCCGCACAGCGCCGCCAGTTCCGTCCCGGCCGGGCCCGGCGTCCAGATCTCCGGGACCCCGCCGAAGAACCCGATGACGCTGGCCAAGATCAGCAGCGCCCCGAGGGCCTGCAGCCGTCGGGAGCGGTCGGCCTGGCCGGCGCGCAAGAACAGCACGCCCACCGCTGCCGCCCAGGCGGCGCCCAGATAGCCCACCACCAGATAGGCGGGAAGATAGGCCCGCATCGTCCCAGCCTGCCCCTCTCCCCTCAAGGTCTCCTGGGCCCAGATATAATGAAAATCCGGTGGAACTTCAACCGGAGCGCGCCCCCATGCGCCTGGACGCGACCCTGGCCTTCGACCGGCTGACGGAGGTCCCCGAACTGGCCCGCGCCGCCGAGGATCTGGGGTTCGACGGCCTCTGGAGCAACGAGACCCGACACGACCCCTTCCTGCCCCTGGCCCTGGCCGCCGAACACACCCGACGGCTGGCTTTGGGGACGGGGGTGGCCATCGCCTTCGCCCGCAGCCCCACCGTCCTGGCCTACGCCGCGTGGGACCTGGCGGCCATGGCCCCGGGGCGGGTGATCCTGGGGCTGGGCACCCAGGTCAAGGCCCACATCGAACGCCGCTTCGGCATGCCCTGGGATCCCCCTGTCCCGAAGTTGCGTGAGGCCGTTCAGGCCATCCGCGCCCTTTGGGACTGTTGGCAGAACGGGACCTGCTTGAATTATCGAGGGCAGTTTTTCCGGCTCACCCTGATGTCCCCGTTCTTCGATCCGGGGCCGATCCTGGATCCCCGCATCCCCATTGTCCTGGCCGGGGTGAACCCGCCCCTGGCCCGCCTGGCCGGCGAGGTGGGGGACGGCTTCTTCGTCCACCCGTTCCACACGCCCCGCTATCTGCGGGAGGTGCTGCTCCCGGCCATCGCGGCGGGCGCCCGGAAAGCCGGCCGGGACCCGCAGACCATCGTGAAGGTCGGCAGCGTGTTCGTGATCACGGGGCGGGACGAGGCCGAAGTCCGAGAGGCCCGCGAGTTCATCCGCGCCCAGATCGCCTTCTATGGCTCCACGCCTTCTTACCGGCGGGTCTGGGCCCTCCACGGCTGGGAAGCCCTCGGGGAGGAACTCTCCGCCCTGGCCGCCCGGGGCCGTTGGGCGGAGATGCCCGGCCGTATCTCCGACGAGATCCTGGAGGCCTTTGCCCTGAGCGCCCCGCCGGAAGGGGTCTGGGAGCGCCTCCAGGCGGTCTATGAGGGACTGCTGGATCGCGTCACGATCTACCGACCCTTCCGGCTCCAGGACAGAGACCTATGGCGGAGGATCTTGAGCGGACGACGATGAGCCCGGAGGCGCCGACGGAGGCCCCCCGGCGGACCTCCATGCTGCTGCGGCTGCTGGAGGAGCAAAGCCCCGCGGCGCGGGTCCTCGCCGCCCGCCCGCCCCTCGAGCGGCCGGTCGAGGAGCCGGTGCGCTTCCCCTTCCTGGCCATCGTCGGCCAGACCGAGATGAAACTGGCATTGGTCCTCGCCCTGATCAACCCGGCCATCGGGGGGGTGCTGCTGATGGGAGCCCGGGGGACGGGGAAGACCACGGCGGTGCGGGGCCTCCTGGACCTCCTGCCCTCGGTGGAGCGATCCCTCTGCCCCTACGGCTGCGAGCCCGAGGCGGCCTACACCCTTGGGTTCCACACCATCTGTAAAGACTGCGCCCGCAAACTGGGGGAGGGAGAGCCGATCACGGCACCGGATCGGATGCGCCTGATCGAGCTTCCCCTCAACGCCCGCCTGGAAGATGTGATCGGGGGGATCGACGAGCAGGCCGCCATGGAACACGGGAAGGTACGGATCCGCCGCGGCCTCCTGGCCCAGGCGGATCAGAACGTCCTCTACGTGGACGAGGTCAACCTGCTGGACCTCCAGATCATCAACGCCATCCTGGACGCGGCGGCCCTGGGCCGCTACACCGTGCGGCGGGGGCCGCTGGCGGCCACGTATCGGGCGCGGCTGACCCTCATCGCTTCGATGAACCCAGAGGAAGGCCCGTTGCGTCCCCAGATCCATGACCGCTTCGGGCTGCGGGTGGTGGTGCGGGGCCTGCAGGATCCAGAGGCCCGCCTGGAGGTCTACCGGCGGGTGCGCCTGTTCCGTACCAATCCTTACGAACTGGCCGCCCGCTGGGCCCACGAGACCGCCGCGGCCGCGGCCGAGATCGCCGCGGCCCGCCAACGGCTACCCCGGGTGGCCATCCCGACCGAACTGGAACGGGAAGCCATCGGCTGGATCCAGGCCCTGGGCATCGAATCCAGCCGGGCGGAGGTCGCCCTGCTGGAGGCGGCGCGGGCCTACGCAGCCGCCGACGGCCGCGAGACGGTGACCCTGGAGGATCTGCGGGCCGTGGCCCCGATGGCGCTGCGACAGCGCCGCAGCGCCTTCATCTCTGCCTTTCTTTCTGAACAGGACGCCGAGGACGCAGAGATCCGCGCCGTCGTCAACGGCCGTCCCCGGCGGCCCCCTCGCCGCCGCAAGGCCGCTGCCTCATCCCCCTGATCCCGACGCCCATGCGTGTGGAACATCTCGTCGTCGAAGCCGCCGACCGCCTGGATCGGGCGATCGCCGCGCGGATGCCCGACCTCACCCGCTCGGCGGTCCAGCGGCTGATCGAGGGCGGACAGGTCTGGGTCAACGGAGTCCCCGTGCGCCGGCCCGCCCACCGAGTCCGGCCGGGAGACCGGATCACCGTTCACATCCCGCCCCCTGAGCCCACCGAGTGGGTCCCGGAGCCCATCCCCCTCGATATCCTCTATGAGGACGAGGACGTCCTGGTGATCCACAAGCCGGCCGGGATGGTGGTTCACCCGGGGGCCGGGCACGCTCGGGGCACCTTGATCCATGCCGTCCTGGCCCACTGCCCCGATCTCCGGGGGATCGGCGGGGTACTGCGGCCGGGCCTGGTGCACCGACTGGACAAAGAGACCTCAGGGGTGCTGGTGGTGGCCAAAAACGAGCGGGCCTATCGCTTCCTGCAGGCCCAGTTCAAGGCGCGGACCGTGCGGAAAGTCTACGAGGCGCTGGTGGTAGGCCATCCGCCCCCGGAGGGGCTGATCGAGGCGCCCATCGCCCGGGACCCCCGCTATCGCCAGCGGATGGCCGTGGTCCCGACCGGGCGCCCGGCCCGTACCCGTTACCGCGTCCTGCAGACTTATGAAGGGCGGTGGGGACGGTATGCCCGGTTAGAGGTGTATCCGGAGACCGGGCGCACCCATCAGATCCGGGTGCACCTGGCCTACGTAGGCCATCCAGTGGTCGGAGATCCGGTTTACGGACGGCGGACCCCTCTGCCGTGCCCGCGCCTGTTCCTCCACGCCCGGTCCCTCACGGTGCGGCTTCCCTCCCGCCCCGACCCCGTCACCTTCGAGGCCCCGCTTCCCCCGGACCTCCAAGAGGTGCTGCATCGACTGGAGGCCGCCTGAGGTCTCGCCCTTCGCCAGCCCGGCGAGATTCGGCCATGGCCAAGATCCCCAGGGGATCCGCCTGGCCTTGCCGTTCCCTGCCCAGGAGGACAAGGATCCGGGAGGTCGGGGAACTCAACCCGACGGCCTTTGCCCCTTTCTATCTCACCCCGTAAAATTGGATCCTCGTGCGAATCCATTCATGGACCGGAGGTTCTGATGGGGGCGCCCAAGTGGTGGCAGAAGGCCGTCTTCTACCAGATCTACCCGCGCAGCTTCGTCGACAGCAACGGGGACGGCATCGGGGACCTGGAGGGGATCCGCCGGCGGTTGGATTACCTCCAGGACCTGGGGGTTGATGCCCTTTGGCTGTGCCCTCATTATCCCTCGCCGCTGGTGGATTGGGGTTACGACGTGGCCGACTATATGGACGTGGCCCCGGAGTATGGCACCCTCGCCGATTTCCGGCGCCTCCTGGATGAGGCCCACCGCCGGAACATCCGGGTGATCCTGGACCTCGTCCTCAACCACACCTCCGACCAACACCCTTGGTTCCTCGAATCCCGCGCCAGCCGGGAGAACCCGAAGCGGGACTGGTATATCTGGCGCGACGGCAAGGACGGCGGTCCTCCGAACAACTGGTATTCGATCTTCGGAGGGTCAGCCTGGGAATACGATCCCCGGACCGGCCAGTATTATTATCATTTCTTCTTCAAGGAGCAGCCCGATCTCAACTGGCGTAACCCCGCAGTGAAGCGCGCCATGTTCGACGTGGTGCGCTTCTGGTTGGATATGGGGGTGGACGGTTTCCGGCTGGACGCGGTGGGAACCCTCTTCGAGGACCCAGGGTTGCCGGATCAGACGGCGCCGATGAGTTACCCCGAGTGGTTGAAGGCCTGGCACGCCGCGGCCGACGAGGCGGAGCGGGCGCGCCTGCTCCGGATCCGACAAGAGATGTTCCGGTATCAGGAGGACCTCCCCGAGGTCCACGCGGTGATGCGGGAACTGCGGGCCCTCGTAGAGACTTACGGCGACAAGGTCCTGGTGGGGGAGACGGAGGACCTCGCCTACTACGGGAACGGGGACGACGAGTTGCATCTGGTCTTCAACTTCCCTCTGATGAAGGCTCCGCGGCTCACCCCCGCCGTGGTGCGGGCGAATCAGCGGGAGCGGCTGGGCGCGATGCCGCCAGGGGCTTGGCCGTGCAACACCATGGGCAATCACGATTTCTCCCGCGTCCTCAGCCGCTACGGCGACGGACGACACGACCTGGAGATCGCCCGCATCGCCGCCGCCCTGATGCTCACCCTCAAGGGCACGCCCTTCCTCTACTATGGGGAAGAGATCGGCATGCGGGATCTGCTGCTCACCGACCTCGCCCAGTTCAAGGACCCGCTGGGGCGCTGGTGGTATCAGGTGGAGCGCGAGCACTTCGGAACCCCCCACGAGGAGGCGGTGGCCCGCGCCGCGGCCTTCGGCCGGGACAAGTGCCGCACGCCGATGCAATGGTCCCGGGCTCCCCACGCCGGCTTCTGTCCGCCGGAGGTGTCACCCTGGCTGCCGGTGCATCCCAACTTCGCCGAGGGCGTCAACGTGGCTGACCAATGGGAGGATCCCCGATCGCTGCTCCAGTTCTATCGTCGCCTGATCCACCTGCGCCGGCGCACGCCGGCCCTGGTCCTCGGCGATTACCTCCCCCTGGCCGAGGAAGAGGAGGAGGCACTGCTCTTCCTGCGCCGGCTGCCCGACGACAGCCAGGCGATCCTGGTGGCCATGAACATGGGCGAGGGGGTCGCCCGGGTGGCGACCGGGCTGGAGGCCCACGGTCGCTGGCTGTTCTCCACCCATCGCCCCGAGGGCGGCGAGGGCGACCTGCGCGTCCTCACCCTGGCCCCTTTCGAGATCTCCATCGCGGAGGTCCAGGCGCCCCCTCAGGGCTCCTCCCCATAGGCCACATCCAGATACTGGTGATCGATCTTCTTCGATGTAAAGGCGATCGCCCAAAGGCCCCCCGGGATCCCCGCCCGGATGCGGACCGCCGCCTCCAGGATGTGGCGGGGATCAGAACCATCGGGTGATGACCACCTTCCGGTCGGTGAAGAAATACAGGGTGTCCATGCCCTGGCCGTGGAGGTCCCCGAAAAAGGAGTTCTTCTGGCCGGCGAAGGGGTAAGGGGCGATGGGGGCGGCCACCCCGATGTTGATCCCCACGTTGCCCGCCCGCACCCGCAACTTGAAGGTGCGGGCGGCCTTCCCGTCCCGGGTGAAGAGGGAGGCGGCGTTGCCGTAGGTCCCGGAGGCGCAGCAGATAGCGGGCCCGCGCCGGGAGGGGAACGTGGCGCCATGTCTCGAAAGCCGCGCGGGCGGCGGGCACCGCGTGGTCCACCCCCTCCGGCCTCGACAGCGGGACGCGGGCGATCACCTCATCCAGGGCCGGGTTGCGCACCCTCCAGCAGCTCTCCGCCGGACGACGCCACCCACTCCCCGTTGATATAATTGCGCAGCGTCTCCACCATCGACGGCCTCTCCTGAAAGAGAATCGGGCCGGGAACGCCCGGCGTTCATCCGAACTCGTGCTGGTAACGGGTTTCCGCGATCAGACGGGCGGCGAGGGCCGACCACACGCGCTCGGGGGTGATGGGCAGTTCGGTGAGGCGGACGCCGATGGCGTCCCGGAGGGCGTTGGCCACCGCTGCGGCCCCGGGCACCACCGGCGGCTCCCCCACCCCCCGCGCCCCGAAGGGCCCGGTGGGGCTGGGGACCTCCACGATGTGGGTCTCGATGGGCGGCACCTCCCTCGCGTTGGGCAGCGCGTAGTCCATAAAAGAGGCGGTCAGCGCCGTGCCGTTCTCATCGTAGCGCAGCGCTTCCCACAGCCCCCAGCCCAGGCCCTGGGCGACCCCACCGTGCATTTGCCCCTCGATCAGCAACGGGTTGATGGCCCGGCCCACGTCCTGGGCGATCACCGCCTCCCGCACGGTCACCTTCCCGGTCTCGAGGTCCACATGGACCCGGACCAGCATGGCGGCGAAGCCGGGGGCCTGCTCGGTCTGGGCGGAGGAGCCCCGTCCGAACACCGGTGCATACTTTCCCCCAAACCGCTGGGAGAGGGCGGCCACCTCCCCTAGCGTCATCCGGGGCTCCGGAACCCCCCGGACGGAGATCCGGCCATCGCGGATCTCCAGATCCTCGGGGGCTACCTCCAGGTGCTCGGCAGCGATGCGCAGGATCTGCTGACGGGCCTCCTCCGCGGCGCGCTGCACCGCCAGCCCGACGGTATACGTCGTTTTGCTGCCCGCGCTGGCGCCGGCATAGGGGGCCAGATCGGTGTCGCCCTGGAGCACACGCACCTGTTCCACCGACACCCCCAGGATCGCCGCCGCCAGTTGCGCCATCGCCGTGTGCGTCCCCTGGAGGTCCACCGCGCCGACGTAGATCCGCACCGCCCCATCGCGATCCACATGGCAAACCGCCGCCGCCGGCTCCAGGCCGCCGTGCCAGCCGCCCACGGCCAGCCCGATGCCTTCCCCAGGCCCCTTCCGCCGCTCCCGCCACAGCGGGTGGTCCCGCAGCGCCTCCAGACAGGCCCGCAGGCCGATGGGGCCGTAGCGCCGCCCGCTCGGCAACTCGTCCCCTTCCTCCATCACATTGCGCAGCCGGAACTCCAGCGGGTCCAGCCCCAGGTGGCGGGCCATCTCATCCATCTGGGACTCCAGGGCGAAGAGGGCCTGGGGCGCGCCCGGCGCCCGATACGCGCCCACGCCCGGCTTGTTCGTCAGCACCTCAAAGGCCTCGATCTCGTAGTGGGGGAACCGGTAGAAACTGCCCAGGAGGTTAGCCGCGATCCGCGCGGGGGATCCGGGGAAGGCGCCGGCGTCGAAGATCAACCGGGCCTGAAGCGCCGTCAGCGTCCCATCCCGCTTCACCCCTGTCTTGAGGGTGAGGACAGCGGCGTGGGCCGGCGTCCCGACCAGGAACTCCTCCTGGCGGGTGAGGATCAGCCGGACGGGACGCCCGGTGTGGACCGCCAGGGCGGCGACCAGGGGCTCCAGCAGGGTGAACTTCCCCCCGAAGCCGCCTCCCACCGGCGTGGGCACCACCCGGATCCGGTTCTCGGGCCAGCCCAGGAAGTCGGCCACCTCCTCCCGCACCCCAAAGGGGTCCTGGGTGCTGGTCCAAAGGGTGAGGGTCTCGGTGGCCGGATCCAGAGCGGCGGTCGTGGTGTGGGGCTCCAGGTAGGCCTGATGGACGCTCTGGGTGCGGTAGGTGTGCTCGAGGATGAGATCGGCCTCGCGGAAACCTTGGGCGACGTCCCCACGGGTGTAGCGGATATGGTCTGCGATGTTGCTGGGCCGGCCGGCCTCCGCCTCCGCTGCCCCGCCA
>NZ_PSLG01000062.1:0-12483 GCF_040289485.1 Thermoflexus sp. | reverse complement strand
CGGGGCCCTGGGCCTGCGGCGGCCGGCCTTCCGGCGCTACCTGGCCTTCGTCGCCCTCAGCGTCGCTGGGCTGGCGCCTTTCTCGCTGATCGCATTTCATGTGAAGCGGGAGGCCCTGCTCCCCGACCCGGCCATCCCGGCCCTGTACGCCGCGGCCATGCTGGTGGACGCCGCCGCGGGCCTGGCCCTCGGGATGCTGTACGACCGGGTCGGCTTCCGGGCGCTGCCGGCCCTGCCGCTGTGCACCGCCCTGTTGGTCCCCCTGGCTTTCTCCAGCCATGTCTGGGCGGTCCTGGCAGGGGCCATGCTCTGGGGGGTGGTCCTGGGAGGCCAGGAGACGATCATGCGGGCGGCGGTCCCACCCCTGGTGTCCCCGGAGGAACGGGGGACGGCCTACGGGCTGTTCAACGGGGCCTATGGCCTGGCGTGGTTCCTGGGCAGCGCGGCCATCGGGGCGCTGTATGAGGCCTGGCGGGGCGGGATCCTTGTTTTCGTCGGGCTGCTGGAACTCGCCGCCCTCGCCGCCCTCCTCCCCCTGCTGCGCCGGGGGCCCGGGGAGGCCATCGCCTCGTAATCGGAACCGGAAAGGCCATGGTCCCTCCGTGGAGATGAAGATCTAAAAGCGCTCGAACCCGACGACGTTAAGGATGATGGCGATTCCCCCCGGGTCGCCGCGGAGCCGCTCCCGGGCCTCCCGCATCAGCCGCAGGGCGACCTCCACTTGGTCTTCCTCCACCCCGATGAGCAGCGTGGCGTTGCCCCGGCGCAGGAAGCCGCCGGTGGAGGCGATCCGGGTGACCCGATACCCCTGCCCCACCAGCCGGTCGGAAGCCAACGTGGCCGCCCGCTCCGAGAGCACCGCCAGGATCAACCGCATCGCCCGGCCCGCCTCCCGCCCGTGGGATGGTCAGAGAGTCTCGAAGCGCTCCACATCCAGGACGAAGAGGGTCGCCCCGCCGACCTCCACCTCGATCATATGGGCCTGGAGAAGCCCGGTGGCCTCAACGGCCACGGGCATGTAAGCGGTCCGCGTGCGACAGAACCGCCGCAGGATCTCCACCACCTCAGGGACCTGAGCGTCCTCCACGCCGATCAGCAGGGTGGTGTTCCCCTGGCGCAGGAAGCCGCCCGTGGAAGCAATGCGGGTCACCCGATAGCCACGCGCCACTAACGCCTGCACCGCCGAAGGCGCGTCCTCCTCCTGGAGGATGGCCAGGATCAGCTTCATCGCCCCTCCCCGCGGCGCCCTTTCCCGCCATTGTAACACAGCCTGACGACGATCAACGGGGAACGTCCGCCGCCGCGCGGGCGCGCCACGCCGCCCAATCCGCCGGCGTGTCCAAGTCCCAGGAGAGATCGGGGTGCGGAAAGAGGCGGACCGGCAGCCCGAGGGCCGCAGCCTGGCGCTGGAAGGCCGCCAGGCTCCCCGGACCGAAACAGAAGGCGATGGCCTCGGGGGGGCGGACCAGAAGGGCGTTGGTGCCATGCCCATGGCGGTCGGGAACCAGCACGAGGCCCCGGTCCGGGAAGCCGGCCGCCAGCAGGTCCCACAGGGCCTCGGCGCGCAGCCCCGGGAGGTCGATGGGCAGCACCGCCAGGGCCTCGGCTCCATGGTGAACAGCCACCTGGCGGGCCTCCGCCAAGGCCCGGTTCAGGTCCTCCCATCGGTCGAGCACCACGGGCCACCCCATCCGCCGGGCCAGGGCCCGGACCCGACGGTCGGCGCTGACCACCAACGGGCGCACTTCCGGCACCTGACGCACCACCCGGAAGGTCCGGCACACCAGGCGCCAGGCCAGCCGGATGCGCGCCGCGGGGGGCATCGCCGGCGCCAGCCGGGATTTGGCCTGCTCCAGGCGCTTGACCGGGATCAGCAACCACATGGCCATCTCAGCTTCGTTCCCTACCCCTCACCGCTGGGTGCTGGGGAGGAACAGACGGAAGGGGAAGGGGGTGAACTGCCACAAGGTGGCCATGGGTTCCCCGCTCCAGCCGCCGAGGATCCAGATGGAGCCCTCCTCGGCCACGGCGCCCATGTTCCGCCACGTTCCCGTCACCGGCGTCTCGAAGGGAACCCAGGCCTCGGCCCCCGGCTGATAGCGCTCGTTGAAGGCCAGGGGGATCCGCCAGCCGCCGCCCAACGCGAACAGATACCCATCGCTGGCCACCAGGCTCAGCCCACCCCGGTCCACGTTCAGGGACGGGCATCGCTCCCAGCGGTCGACGGCGAACCGGTAGCGCTCGCAGACCGCCAGTTCCCGCTGCCCGTCGTAGCCGCCCACCACGTAGATGGCATCGCCCAGGGCGGCCGCCGCGGCGAAGGCCCGCGGGGTGGGCATCGGGGCCCGCGGCTGCCAGAGACCGCTTTCCCCGTCCAGCATCCAGACCTCCCCTCGCAGCCGCCGCCCGTCCCACCCCCCGAACAGGTAGAGCCGGCCTTCCGCCACCGCCAGGGCATAGGCGGAGAGGGGATAGGGAAGGGGCAGCCCCTCCGTCCAGCGATCGGCCCGCGGATCGTAGATCTCCACGCGGTCGGTGGGCTGGCCCTGCGGCCCCACCCCACCCGGCACCACGATGCGATCCCCCAGAACGCCGGCGGCCATGTTGGCGACAGGGAAGGGCTTGGGGGCGCCCCGCTCCCAAACCTCCCGTTGCCGATCGTAGCGCTCCACCCGATCGGTGATCCCCTCGGGAGCCTCCCCCCCGATGGCGATGAGCAGACCCCTCCATGCGGCCAGGGCGAAACGGGCCCGCGGCGTCGGCATCTGGCTCTGCACCCGCCAGCGCGACGGGAGCCCCTGCCGCGCCGTGCCGCGACCGGCCCCGTCCTCCAGGAAGGCTGGGCCAGAGACCGCGGGAGGCGAGGGCGCCGGCCCCAAAGCCAGGGCCAGTCCACCCATCAGCCCCACCAGCAAGACCAGGGCCTTCCAGGTGGGGAAGGCGTCCCCCGCCGGGGCCGGGGCTTCCAACGGCGCCTGCCCAACCTCCGAAAGCGCCTCAGCCGTCGCTTCTTCCTCTTCCTCCGCCTCCGGCGCGGCGCCCGTCGCCCCCGAGATGGGCACCGTCGCCAACCCGAAGTGGACCGCGTACATGGCCGCTTCGGTCCGCGACTGCAGGTTGGCCTTGGTGAAAATGTTGCGGAGGTGCACCTTGACGGTGTTCTGGCTGATGCCGAGGCGATAGGCGATCTCCTTGTTGGCCAGGCCCTCAGCCACCAGCCGTAGGATCTCGCGCTCCCGCTCCGTCAGCCCCGCCTCCTCCGGCGGGATCCATGGGAAGATCCCTCCGGACGCCAGCATCCTCCCCCCTCACTCCGCCGGCGGGAGATCGGCCATGAAGAGGGCCCCGTCCGACCGCAGGAAGAACAGACGGCCGTTCCGGTCGTCGACGGCCGCGGCCACCACGTCGGTCAGCCCCTCCCCGCGGATCTGGCGGACGAAGGCGCCCTCCGGGCCGAGTTGCAGCAGCCGATCCGGCTCTAAAAGATACAGCCACGGCCGGGGAGCCGTCGGATCCATCAGCATGCCGATGGGCCGGGCGAGGGGCGTCGGCAGGGCGGCCGAGGGCAGGTTCCGCAGGGGGAAGCCTTCCTCCTCCTTCCCACCGGTGAACGCCCGCACCCGCCCATCCCGATACAGCACGTAGATGCGGCCGTGGACCAGGAAATCCACCGCCTCCTGCAGGTCGGGGCGGGGGGCCTCGAAATAGGGCTCCGGTTCCTGGGGGTAATCGTCCCCCACCGGGCGAAGCCGCCAGATCTGGCCCCGCCCCCGATCCAGCACATACAGGTTCCCCTGATAAAACCGCAGCAGCCCCTCCGCCAGCGGGGGGAGCGGGGCGGAGAGCCGCCGCGGGCTCTGATCGGTGCTGGCCATCAGCCCGCCGGCGTGGAGGACCACCAGGGCGCCGGTGGATCGCCCGCCGGTGGCCTCGGCCCAGGTCACGTCCAGCAGGTTCTCCAGCGGCCGGCCCTGGAGGACCATCCCGCCCCATGCCAGTTGGCGGGGGGATTCTTCCAGCAAGGCCCGATGCACCTCATCATACCGGAACTGGACGACGCAACCTCCGGGGAAAGCGGCCTCCCCCGTGCACCGCCCCGCGCGGTCCAGCACGTAAAGATCGATGTCTCGCAGGATCAGCCGGCGGGCCCGGCCGGGCGGCAGGCGCGCCAGTTGGATCATCCGCTGGAGGCGAACCGCTTGGTCCAGCCGATCCAGATGGTCCTGGGCCTCGGCCATGAGGGCCTGGGCCTCGGGGAGCGGGCGGCGTTGCAGCGCCGCCCGGGCGAGATCCCGGACGGCCATCCAGTGCCGGTAGGCCTCTCCGGGGGCCTGGGCCTGGCGGGCTTGTTCGGCCTCCGCCTGGGCCTGGGCCAACAGCCGGTGGGCAGCGATCGTCTCGCGCTGGAAGATATACACGCTGAGGGCGGCCAGGGCGAAAGCCCATGGCAACGCCAGCGCCAGGACGCGCACCCACCCCGGGGCCTCCGGCAGCGCCAGGGTCGGCCGCCGGAGCCAAGGGCGGAGGGAGAATCGAGGGAGGACAAGCGGGGGCAGCACCCACCCCGGCCTCCCGCCTGGGGCCCGGCGTGGCCCAAGGGGCTGCGCCCGGGGGGGCGAGGAGGGCCCTGACGCGGGCGGGACGGGCCGAGGGGGACGCTCGGGCGCCGGTCCAGCGGTCTCGCACGCCAGGATGAAGAAGGCCACCGGTTGGGGAGCCGCCCGCGCCCACTGCATCCCCACTGCGTCCAGGATCAGAGGAAGGTTGTGCACCCGGGCGAGGGCGGGCAGGGCCTCCGGATCCATCCGGCTCCCGGTCTCTCCATCGGCCACGAAGAGGCGGTCCTCCGGGCGCAGGCGGACCATCGCGAAGTGGGGCACCAGGGCGCGGGCGATCCCGAGGGGGGCGGCCGATTCCTCCGACGGCGCGATCACCGTCGCTCCCTCCCGGGTCACGTGGACCGCCCAGGCCGGGCCCGCCTGGGCGAGGAAGGCGGCGTCCTCCCGCAGGGCCAGCAGGGTCAGGCCGACCGCACAGCGTTCCTCCGGGGGGGCGTTGTGGTTGCGTTCCAGAAGCCATTGATGGAAATCGACCAGCGCCGCCCGCAGGGCGGCCGTCACGCTCCCGCGCTGGCGGTCGAACGCCGCCCGCAGTCGCGGCCCAGCCTCTTCCAGGAGAAGATGGCGGGGGTCCCCGCGCACCGACAGCACCGCATACAACCGCTCCGGCCGGCCCCACCGCCGGGGCGCGCTCTCCAGGACCAGGCCCTGGAACGCCTCCCCTCTATACCAGCCGGCGTAGGCCACGCGCATGCCCGTCACCGATCCCCCACCGCCTCGAACGCCCCCCGGAGGGCGCCCCCTGGGGCAGGGCCCCGAACCGGGGCGGCGGCCCCGCAATCCAGGACCGCACACACGGCAGCGAGCCGCTCCAGAGCCCCTTCCACATCTCCACGGGCCGCCCGCTGTCGGGCCTCCTGCAGCACCTCCCAGATCCGCCGTCCCTCCGCCGATTCCGGGGCGCGCATGAAATCGGCCACGATCCCCTCCCGCGCCGCCTGTCGCCAGTCCGGAAGCCATGCCTCGGCGAAGTACGCCGAGGGGTCGTAGGCCCGCTGGTAGGCCCGCAAGGCGTCGTAGAAGGCCATAACCAGCCGAAGGTCTGCCGCCTCGCGGGGATCCGCCGGCGCTGCCGTCAGAGCCTCCAACCAGCGCGCCTCCATCGTTGGGATACTTTGATGATAGACAGCCCGCAGGGCCCGGTCAAGGACCAGGCCGTCCGTCTCGCCGGGACGGCGCTCCAGGGCCTGCAGGAAACGCTGGAAGCGCGGCCATCCGCCTTGCTGGAGCAGATATTGGATGAACGCGCCGGCCTCCAGATACGCCGCCTCGTGGGGATGGGCGTAGAAGTCCTCCACCAGCCGATCCAGCGGGATCCAGCGCCCCAGCGATCGCAGGGCCGCCGCCCGAGCCGGAAGGGGCTCCGGCCGGTAATGCCCCCCGGCGAGGGCCACCGCCAGCCCCTCCACCACCAGGCTGGGCAGATGGGCGAGGCAATCGTCCCGCCCCACCCGGGCACACGTCATCCGATGGACCAGTTCATGCTGCAAGATCGTGGGGACATCGGCCGGCAGCCGGTCCGAGAGAGGATAGGAAAGGACAACGGTCTCGCCGAAGGCGAAGCCCCCCTGGCCGAGCAGGCGGGGGATCCAGACGACGGTGGTGGGGAGCGGTTGCGCCAGCCCCATGCGGGCGCGCACCGTCGCCTCGGCGGCATCGGCCCAGGCCATCAACTGGGGAAGGTCCCGCTCCGCCGCCGTCCCGGTCAGATAGACATGCCGACAGCACCGGCTCGCAGCCTCCGCCCAGCGGGCCCGGCGCTCCTCCTCCGGCAACAGCGCCCGGGGCAGCAGGCGCACCGAGCCCGTGATGCGGTCGTTGGCGGCCACCGCATCCGCCGGCCAGCGAACGGCAACGGTGATCGTCACCACGCCGGGGGCCGGGGCGGTCCAGACCCACGTCCAGACGACCCGATGGGCGCCGCCCGGCGGGAGCGGCGGCACCACCGCCTCGCCCAGCGTCTCTTCCCCCGCCGGGGCCTCCCGCTGCAGAACCACCCGGGCTTCCCCCGAGGGGACCTGCCCTACGTTGCGGACGACCACCTCGGCGCTCAGGCGGTCGCCCTCGAAACGCAGCCCATCCGGGTGAAGCCGGAGGTCGGCGACCGCCAGGTCCCGGGCCGGCGGTGTTGGGGTCCACGGTCGGCTGCCGGCGCCGCCGGGGAGGGGGTCGGGACCACCAGGGCGCCTCCCTCCGGCCGGCGGAGGCTCAACAGCCACAGGGAAAGCAACACCAGGACCGCCCACCCATACCATCGGATCCGCGCCATGGTCAGTTCCTCCCCATCCATTGTCCAGGATCTTCTCCGCGACGGCCAAGCGGGAGGCCCTTCGCTCCCTTTCGCGGGATCCCCAGGAGCCGTATTAGAATGAGGGCAGACGTCGGGGGAAGAAGCGCCCCGGGGAGGTGCTCGGCGATGGTCTTGCGCAACGGGGAGATGGGGTGGCTGTTGGAGCGACGGCGGCAGCGGCGGGCCCGGAGCCGGCAGGGGACCGGCCTCTGGGTCCGGATGGGGATGGCCGTCGGCGTCTTCCTGGCCACCATGGCGGGGATCTCCACGGCGGCCGGGATGGCCGGGGCATGGGCTTTCTACACCGTCATCATCAGCCAGGCCGACCCGGGGCAGATCGAGGCCAGCGCCAGAGCCTTCGAGACCACCAAGATCTACGACCGCACCGGCAAAGTCCTGCTCTACGAGGTGATCGACCCGGCCGCCGGGGATCGCACCTGGGTGCCTCTGGAGCGGATCCCTCTGGTCCTGCGCCAGGCCACCATCGCCATCGAGGACCGTTCCTTCTATGAGAACCCGGGGATCAACCCGCGGGGGCTGCTGCGGGCCCTCTGGGTGAACCTGCGCGGCGGCGGCGAGATGATCCAGGGCGGCTCCTCGATCACTCAGCAACTGGTGAAGAACACCCTCATCGACCCCCAGGAGCGCTACCAGCGCTCCTACAGCCGCAAACTGAAGGAGATCCTGCTGGCTCTGGAGCTCTCCCGGCGCTACACCAAAGACCAGATCCTCGAGATGTATCTGAACACCAACTTCTACGGCAACCTGGCCTATGGGGTGGAGGCGGCGGCCCAGATCTACTTCGGCAAGCACGTGTGGGAACTCAATCTGGCGGAGGCCGCCATGCTGGCCGCCATCCCCCAGTTCCCCACCCTCAACCCCATCGACGCCCCCGAGGCCGCCAAGCGGCGCCAGGAGGTGGTCCTGGAGGCCATGGTGAAAGAAGGCTACATCACCCCGGAGGAGGCCGCCGCCGCCAAGGCGACCCCCATCCAGATCCGCCGCAGGCCGGCCGAGCGCTTCGACATCAAAGCGCCCCACTTCTCCATCTACGTCCGCCGCTGGCTGGAGGAGCGCTTCGGGGCCGACCGCGTCAACCGCGGTGGGCTGCGGGTCTACACCACCCTCGATTGGGACCTCCAGCGATACGCCGAGGAGACCGTGCGCCGGCACATCGCCAAACTGAAGGCCGAGGGGCGCAACGTCCACAATGGCGCCCTGGTGGCCATCCGGCCGCGGACCGGCGAGATCCTGGCGATGGTGGGGAGCGCCGATTACTGGGATGAGACCATCGACGGCCGGTTCAACGTGGCCGTCGACGGCCTCCGCCAGCCCGGCTCCGCCTTCAAGCCCTTCACCTACGCCGCCCTGCTCAGCCAGGGCGTCCCCGCCTCCCACCTGTTCTGGGATGTGCCCAAGACCTTCGACCAGGGGCCAGGGCAGCCCCCCTACGCGCCCGAGAATTACGACCGCAAGTTCCACGGCCCGCAGCGGATGCGGCTGGCCCTGGCCCGCAGTTACAACATCCCCGCGGTAGAGGCCCTGCAGATGGCCGGCATCACCAACGTCATCCGCCTCGCCCACCGCATGGGGATCACCACCCTGGACAAGGGACTGGATTACTACGGCCTGGCCCTCACCCTGGGGGGCGGCGAGGTCCGCCTGATCGACATGGTCTACGCCTTCAGCGTCTTCGCCAACAACGGCTTCATGGCCGGCGTCCCCGTCCCTGAGGAGCGCCGTCGGCCCGGCTACCGGGAACTGGACCCCGTCCCCGTCCTCCGGGTGGAGACGGCCGATGGGAAGGTCCTGTGGGAATACCGCCGGCCGGAGGTCCAGGCCATCTTCGATCCGCGCGTGGCCTACCTGATCACCAGCATCCTCTCGGACAACGCCGCCCGCTGGGAGGCCTTCGGCCGGGGCAACGTCCTCGAGCTCTCCCGCCCGGCGGCGGTCAAGACCGGGACCACCAACGATTTCGTGGACAACTGGACCATCGGGTACACGCCGCAACTAGCCGTCGGGGTGTGGGTGGGCAACACCGACAACACGCCGATGAAGAACGTCTCGGGCATCGCCGGCGCCGCCCCCATCTGGCACGACGTGATGGAATACGCCCACCGGGACCTCCCCGTCGAGCCCTTCCCGCGGCCGCCCGGGCTGGTGGAGCGAACCATCTGCGCGATCTCCGGCAAGCGGCCGGGGCCCTACTGCCCCACCGTGCGGGAACTGTTCATCCCGGGCACCGAGCCCCAGGAGGTCTGCGATCTCCATCAGGCCTTCCGGATCAACCGGGAGACCGGCAAACTGGCCACGGCCGCCACGCCGCCGGATAAGGTGGAGGAGCGGGTCTTCCTGGTGGTGCCGCCGGAGGCGCTGGGTTGGGCCCGGGAGGCCGGCATCCCCCAGCCACCCACCGAATACGACACCCAGTTCGCCCAGCCCGCCGGCGACGTGGCCATCCTCCACCCGCCCCCCTACGCCTACGTGCGAGGGATCGTCCCCCTCATCGGCAACGCCCGCGGGGACGTCGCTTTCTATCGGGTGGCGGTGGGGGCCGGCCTCAACCCCACCCAGTGGATCCCCATCGGCCCTGAGCACGGCAACCCGGTGGACAACGGCCTCCTGGAGAACTGGGACACGGCGGGTTTCGCCGACGGCCTCTACACCCTCCAACTCACCGTCGTCCGACACGACGACAGCGTGCACACCGCCGTGGTCCCCGTGACGGTGGACCACACCCCGCCCGCCGTGCGCGTGGTGTATCCCCGGGAGGGAGAGCGCTACGCCCTGGCCGACGAGTGGATCAGCGTGAACACCGAGGTCTCCGACAACTACGCCATGGACCGGGTGGAGTTCTACGCCGATGGGCAGCCCTTCGCCGTGCGGGACACGCCCCCCTTCAACGCGAAGTGGTATTTCCGCCAGGTCGGACGAGACCGGCTGCTGGGTTGCCACGAGTTCTGGGTGAAGGCCTACGACAAGGCCGGCAACGAGACCGAGAGCAACCACGTCCGCGCGTGCGTGGGCCGCTGAGGCCCCCCCGGTGCTTGCGCGAAAGGCCCGCCCTCTGGTATACTCCGTGCTAACGGAGATCCAACCGGGGGATCCCCGCGGCCGGGAGGGCCTTTCCGCCCTGGGGGTGTTGTTCGGGAGCGGCCATGAGCGCGGAGCCTCCAGTCGCCAGAACGAAAATCCGTCCGCCGGTGCGGCGGGGTCCGCTGCTGGATCGCCCGCGGCTGCTCAATTTCCTGCACGAGCACATCGACAAGACCCTGATCCTAATCTCCGCCCCCGCCGGCTACGGGAAGACCGCGCTGCTGGTCCAGTTCTACCACGACACCGACCTTCCCGTCGCCTGGTATAGCCTCGACGAGACGGACCAGAACACCCACCGCTTTGTGGAGCACTTGGTGGCCGCCCTGCAGGAGCGGTTCCCCGCCTTCGGCCGCAACACCCTGGCCATCCTACGGGCCGGGGCCGACCCCGAGACGGTGGCCACCGCCATGATCAACGACATGCTGGAGAACATCCCCGATTACTTCGTCCTCGTCCTGGACGATTACCACGCGGTGGCGGAGCACCGGGGGATCCAGGCCCTCCTCCGCCAGTTGCTGGAGCACGCGCCCGAGCACCTACACCTCCTGCTGGCCAGCCGGGGCCCCCACGGCCTCCCCCTCACCCGCCTGGTGGCCCGTCAGCAGGCGGTGGGCTTGGGCGCCCAGCACCTGGCCTTCACCCCGGAGGAGATCCACGCCCTCTTCACCCACCACTACGCCCTCCCCCTCTCTGAAGCGGAAGCCCACGCCCTGGCCCGCGAGACCGAAGGCTGGATCACCGCCATCCTGTTGTTGGCCCAGCGCCTGCGGGAGGACGGCGCCTGGCAACCCCTGCGGCCCAGCGAGCCCAGCACCCTCCACCGCTATCTGGAGGAGGAGGTCCTCAACCGCCAGCCCCCGGAACTCCAGATCTTCCTGCTGGAGACCGCCATCCTCTCCCTCTTTAACGTGGCCGCCTGCAACGCGCTGCGGAGGCGGACGGACGCTGCCCGCTGGTTGGCGGAGGCCGAGCAGCGCCAGTTGTTCCTGATCCAGGTGGAGACGGAGCGGGAGGGGCCTTGGTATCGCTACCACCACCTGTTCCGGGAGTTCCTGAACCTCACCCTGCGCCAGCGGGACCCCGCGCGCTATCGGGAACTGCACCGGCGGGCCGGCCGCTGGTTCGCCGAACAGGGCGACGCCGAGGCGGCCGTGGCCCACCTCCTGGAGGCCGGCGATATCGAGGGCGCCATCGCCGTGATGGAAGGGACGGTCCGGGGGATCTTCGCCGCGGGGCGCCTGGAGACCCTGAGGCAATGGGTTCAAGCCTTGCCCCCCGAGCGCCTCCAGCGCTCCCCCCGCCTGCTGCTCTACTACGCCAAATTGCTCGCCGACACCAGCCGGCCCGAGGCGGCGCTGGCCCTCCTGGACCAGGCGGAGGCCGCTTGTCCCCCTCAGGATGATCTCACCTGGGTAGAGATAGAGATTCAACGTTCTTCAACTTTTACTATGATGGGTCACTACGATCAGGCTGCCACGGCTGCCTCGACTGCTTTGACCCGTTGTCGCCCAGAGTGGATTCAACCTCAAGCAGCCGCCTACCGGCTGCGGGGCTTCGCCCGCCTCGCCCTCGGCCGCCCCCGGGAGGCCGAGCAGGACCTCCGCCGGGCCGCCGCCCTGCTGCGGACCGTCCATGCTCCCTACGATCTGGTCAACGCCCTGGCGGAACTGGCGGAGGCCCTGCGGGCCCAGGACCGCCCGGTGGAGACGGAGACGATCCTCCAGGAGGCCCTGGCCGTGGCCCGGGCCCTGGAGAACCCCCGGCCCCTGATCACCCTGCTCAACAACGCGGGCTATATCGCCTACACCCGGGGGCAGTTCGAGGCCGCCCGCCGCTACTACGAGGAGGGCCTGGGCCTGGCCCGCCAGACCGGCGACCGCCGCATGGAAGCCTTCCTGCTCCTCGGGCTGGCGGACCTCGCCCGGGAGGAGGAGCAGCATGCGGAGGCCCTCGCCGCCTACCGGGCCGCCCTGGCCATCGCCCGGGAGATCCCCCATGATTTCCTGATCGCCTACGGGCTGGAGGGGATGGGGCGGACCCTGCGGCTGCAGGGGGAGCCCCAACAGGCCCTCCCGGTCCTTCGGGAGGCGGCGGAGATGGCGGCCCGCCTGGGGCTGCGCCCCCTGGCCGCCGTGGCCGCCCTCTCCCAGGGGATGGCCGAACTGGAGGCCGGCTGGGTCCTGGAGGGTCTCTCTCGGATGGCGCCCGCCTTGGAGCACCTGGAGGGGGCCGATGCCGCCACCCGGGTCTGGGCCCACTTCCTGCTGGCCCGGGCCTATTTCCAGACCCACCGGCTGCAGGACGCCCTGCGCCACGTGGCCGAGGCCGCTCGCCTCCACGGGCCGGACGCCCTGGTGGCCCCGCTGCTGCCGGAACTGCGGCGGGCGGAGGGGCTGCTGCGCCTGGCCGAGGTCCACGGGGTGGCCCTGCCCCCCGTCTGGGAGCCCCTCCGTCGGCTGGGGCGGGGGCGGCGGG
>NZ_PSLG01000061.1:11039-12573 GCF_040289485.1 Thermoflexus sp. | reverse complement strand
CGGGCCTGGGTTCGTCGAATGATACGCACGCGGCGAGGGGGCGGATGTGCCGAAAGCTTTACACCAGAGGCTGACAGAAGGGACATAGGTAGGTGCTGCGGCCCTGGATCCGGAGCCGCTCGATGGGGGTGCCGCAGCGGGGGCAGGGTCGGCCCGCCCGGCCATAGACCCGGAGATAGTGCTGGTGCTCACCGGCCGTCCCGTCGGCCCGGCGATACCACTGGACGGTGGTGCCATGGTGCCGCAGCCCCGCCGCCAGAGCCTCGCGCAGGCCCCGCCACAGGCAGCGGATCTCCGCCGGCGTCAGCCGGTCCGCCCGCCGCTGCGGATGCAGCCGGGCCCGCCACAGGGCCTCATCGGCGTAGATGTTGCCCACCCCCGCGATCACCCGCTGATCCAGCAGCAGGGCCTTTAGGCGGCCCCGACGTCCCTTCAACCGCTCGGCCAGGGCCTCGGGACCGAAGGCCGGGTCCAGGGGCTCCGGGCCCAGGCCTCCCAGGACCGGCGCAGGATCCGGGACCCAATAGAGGCGGCCGAACCGGCGGACGTCGCTGAACCGCAGGACCCGCCCGTCGTCCAGGAAGAAGTCCGCCCGGGCGTGGGGATCGGGGGCCGGGTCCTCCCGCAGGAAGAGCCGACCGGTCATCTTCAAATGGACCAGCCACGCGCCCCGATCCAGGACGAACCAGAGGAATTTGCCGCGCCGGCGGACCTCCCGCACGGTCTGTCCCTGCAGCCGACGAACGAAGGCGGCAGGGGAGGGCGTGGCCACGCTGCGCGGCGCGTAGAGGACCACCCGTTGGATCCGACGGCCGACCAGGTGGGGGCGCAGTTCCCGGACCAGCGTCTCCACTTCCGGCAGTTCGGGCATCGGCTTAAGGTCCCTCCAGAAAGCGCAGACGCTCGCCAGCCCCCTGGCGGAGGGCTTGCTCATAGACCCGGGCGGCGACGGCCACGTCCTCCAGGGCGATCCCCAGCGACTGCAACAGGGTGATCGGGTCGGGGCTCCCCCGGCCGACCCGCCCGGCCACCATATCTTTCAGTTCGTGGACGCGGCTCCATTGTAAAAGGCCCCGCTCCACCGGCTCCAGCAGATCCCCCGCCTCGATTTTCCCCTGATCCCGGCCGTCGATCACCACTAGGTCGGCCCGAAGGACGGCCTCCAGGTCCAGTTCCCGGCGGATCAGGGCGTTGGACCCGGCGGCGTTCACGTGGACGCCGGGCCGCAGCCAGGCCCCCCGCAGGACCGGCTCGCGGGCGTTGGTGATGGTGAGGCGGATGTCCGCGCCGTCGGCAGCGGCCTCGGGGCGATCGACGGCGCGGACCGAGAGGCCCAGACCCTCGGCCATGCGCCGGGCGAAAGCCTCGCGGTGGGCAGGGGTCGGGCTGTAGACCCGGACCTCCTCCAGGGGCCGCACGGCGCGGACGCCCCGCAGTTGGGTTTCGGCTTGATGGCCGCTGCCGTAAAGGCCGACAACCCGGGCGTCGGGCCGGGCCAATGGCTGCCCCGGTCCGGAGGCGGCCCAGGGCGTCC
>NZ_PSLG01000061.1:0-10958 GCF_040289485.1 Thermoflexus sp. | reverse complement strand
AGGGCGTCCGCCTCCAAGGCCGCCGCCAATTCCCCGCTCTCGGCCTCGAAGAGCAGGACCACAAAGCGGGTTCACCCCCCCACCGTGGTGTAGGCCTTCCGCCCGACGTAGCCGAGGCCCGGCCCGCCGGCAGCCATCCCGTGGAGGGCTCCGCCGGGCCAGCGGACGCGGCGTCGGGGCTGGTTGGCGGCCTGGCCGGCGGCCTGGGCGCGGAAGGCCTCCTCTATGGAGAGCAGCGCTGTCACATCCGCCTCACGCAGGAAAAGGGGCATGGCATTCCCTTGCTCCAATGGGGAAGGAGCGCCCGGCGGCCCATTCCCAACCCCAGCGGAAGAGCCCGACAGTGACCATGTCCATAGACGATCCCTGGCTCGCCGACCCGTTCCACCCGCGTGATGCCAGCCCGGCTGGCCAGAGCGGCGAGGTCCAGGGAGGGCGGAGCGGTGAAGCGGAGACGCCGCTCAGCCTTCAGGGAACGGATCAGATTCCTTGGCGTGTCCATGGCCACGATGCGTCCCTGGTCGGTGATCGCCACGGATCTGCCTGGGACTGGCGGTGGAAGATGATTATACCTGGAACGGATGGACGGCCTCGGTCTTCTGTGACACGCCCGCTGCTTTGTGCTATGATGGATCGAGGGTCCCCGAAGGGCCTCATGGATCCTCGCGAGGGGGCGTGGCATGTCCCGGAAGGATCGCTTCGAGGCGAAGGCGCTGCTCCCGACGGCCGCCGGGACGGTAGTCTACTATCGGCTCGGGCGGCTGGCCGAGTTGGGCGTGGGCGACCCCGCCCGCCTGCCGTTCTCGATCCGCGTGCTCCTGGAGAACCTCCTCCGCCATTGCGACGGGCAACTGGTGAGCGAGGAGGACGTCCTGGTCCTGGCCCGCTGGAGCCCCCAGGACCTCCCCGATCGCGAGATCCCCTTCATGCCCGCCCGGGTGCTCCTCCAGGACTTCACCGGGGTCCCGGCAGTGGTGGACCTGGCGGCCATGCGCGCGGCGGTGAAGCGTCTGGGGGGCGATCCTCGGCGGATCAACCCCCTGGTCCCCGCTGACCTGGTCATCGACCACTCGGTGCAGGTGGATTTCTTCGGCACCGAACGGGCCTTCTTCCTCAACGTGGAGAAGGAGTTCGAGCGCAACCGCGAGCGCTACATGCTGCTGCGCTGGGCCCAGAAAGCCTTCCGGAACTTCCGGGTGGTGCCCCCCGGGACCGGCATCGTCCATCAGGTCAACCTGGAATACCTGGCGAGGGTGGTCCAGACCCGCGAGGTGGACGGCGAGATTGTGGCCTTCCCCGACACGCTGGTGGGCACCGACTCCCACACGACGATGATCAACGCCCTGGGGGTGTTGGGCTGGGGGGTGGGCGGCATCGAGGCCGAGGCGGTGATGCTGGGCCAGCCTTACTACATCCGGCTGCCTGAGGTGATCGGCGTGCGGCTGACCGGCCGGCTGCCGGAGGGCGCCACGGCCACCGACCTGGTCCTCACCATCACCTACCTCCTGCGCAAGAAGGGGGTGGTGGACAAGTTCGTCGAGTTCTTCGGCCCCGGCCTGTCGTCCCTGAGCCTCCCCGATCGGGCCACCATCGCCAACATGGCGCCGGAATACGGCGCCACGTGTGGGTTCTTCCCTGTGGACGCGGAGACCCTGGCCTACCTGCGGGGCACCGGCCGCGACCCGGCCCTGGTGGACCTGGTGGAGCGCTACACGAAGGCCCAGGGCCTGTTCTATGACGGCGCCGGCCCCGACCCGGTCTACACCGAGGTGGTGGAACTGGACCTCTCCACGATCGAACCCACCCTGGCGGGGCCGCGCCGCCCCCACGACCGGGTGCCCCTACGGGAGATCAAGCGCCAGTTCTGGGAGAGCCTCACGACCATGCTGCCCGCTGCCTCCCCTGGTCACGCCCAGGCCCTGGGCCGGCTGGAGGGGGAGGGCGGGTCCGCCCCGGCGGCGACGGCCGTCTCCGCTGCCCCCTCGGCCCCGGCCGTCTGGGTGAGCATGGACGGCCAGATGGTGGCCCTGGGGCACGGCTCGGTGGTCATCGCGGCCATCACCAGCTGCACCAACACCTCCAACCCCTCGGTGATGATCGGCGCGGGGCTGCTGGCCCGCAACGCCGTCAAGCGGGGGCTGTCGGTCAAGCCCTATGTGAAGACCAGCCTGGCGCCGGGCTCGCCGGTGGTGATGGATTACCTGCAGCAGTCCGGCCTGATGCCCTATCTGGAAGCCCTGCGCTTCCACGTGGTGGGCTTCGGCTGCACCACGTGCATCGGCAACAGCGGACCGCTCCCCGAGGCCATCGCCAAGGCCCTCCGGGAGCACAACCTGGTGGCCGTCGCCGTCCTGAGCGGCAACCGCAACTTCGAGGCCCGCATCCACCCGCTGGTGCGCGCCAACTACCTGGCCTCGCCGATGTTGGTGGTGGCCTACGCCTTGGCCGGCCGCATCGACATCGACTTCGAGAACGAGCCCCTGGGCTTCGACCCCAACGGGCAGCCGGTCTTCCTGCGGGATCTTTGGCCCTCCCCCGAGGAGATCCAGCGGGTGATCCGGGAGAGCCTGGACCCCGAGGCCTTCCGCGCCCGCTACGCTCGCGTCTTCGAGGGGGACGAGCGGTGGCAGCGTCTCCCCGTCCCGGAGGGGGACCTCTACGAGTGGGACCCGAACTCCACCTACATCCAGGAGCCGCCCTTCTTCCAGGACTTCGCCCGGGAGCCGCCGCCGCTGCAGGACATCCGCGGAGCGCGGGTCCTGGCGGTGCTGGGGGACACAGTCACCACCGACCACATCTCGCCGGCGGGGAGCATCGCCCCCAACAGCCCGGCGGGCCAGTATCTGATCGCCCGGGGGGTGCCGCCCGCCGAGTTCAACACCTACGGGGCCCGGCGGGGCAACCACGAGGTGATGATCCGGGGGACCTTCGCCAACATCCGCCTGAAGAACCTGCTGGTCCCCGGGGTGGAGGGCGGCTACACGGTGTATCTCCCCACTGGGGAGCGCATGACCATCTACGAGGCGGCCATGCGCTATCGGGAGGCGGGCGTCCCGCTCCTCATCCTGGCCGGCAAGGAATACGGCAGCGGCTCCTCCCGGGACTGGGCGGCCAAGGGGACGGCCCTCCTGGGGGTGAAGGCGGTGCTGGCGGAGTCCTTCGAGCGCATCCATCGCAGCAACCTCATCGGCATGGGGGTGTTGCCGCTTCAGTTCCTGCCCGGCCAGAGCCGGGAGTCCCTGGGCCTGACGGGCTTTGAGGTCTACGACATCCTAGGGATCGCCCAGGGCCTGCGGCCGCGGCAACGGGTGACGGTGCGGGCCCGACGGGAGGACGGGAGCGAGGTGGTCTTCGAGGCCATCGCCCGTCTGGACACGCCGGTGGAGGTGGAGTACTACCGCCACGGCGGCATCCTCCCCGCTGTCCTGCGGCGGATCCTGGGGTCGGCCTGAGCCGGACGCCGGCCGCTCCCCATCTTACCGCACAAGGGGGTTCGCCATGAGCGAAGCGCTGACCCGCTTGATCGAGGGGCTCAACCGCGACCTGAACGCGGAACTCAACACCATCCTGCGCTACATCCGCCACGCCAGCGTGCTCAAGGGGTTGGCGGGGCACGAGGTGCGGGAGCTCCTCCAGAAGGAAGTGATGGATGAGGTCAAGCACGCCATGTATCTGGCCGATAAGATCGTGGCCCTGGGCGGCACCCCCCGGGTCGAGCCCCAGGCCCCCGCGGAGGTCTTCGACTGGCGGGACGTGCTGGAGGATGCCTTGCGGTTCGAGCGGGAGGCCATCGCCGGTTATCGGGAGCGGGCCGCTCAGGCGGAGGCGGTCGGCGACGTCGGCCTCAAGGCGACCCTGGAGGCGTTCGCCGAGGACGAAACCCGCCACAAGGACGAGAGCGAACGGCTGCTGGGCGGTCCGGCCTTCTGACCGCTCGAGGCCATCCATGGCGGAAAGTCGGGCCCTCCGGCTGGAGGCCTTCGTGGTCGGCCACGGGCCGGCCGTGCGCCGCCTCGCCCGCCAATGGGCTGAGGGCCGCATCACCCACGCCTACCTGTTCACCGGTCCGCCCCAGGTCGGCCGGCGGACCTTGGCCTGGGCGTGGGGGATGGCTCTGCTGTGTGCCGCGCCGGAGCCGCCCTGCGGCGCGTGCCGGTCGTGCCGGCGGATGCAGGAGGGCCATCACCCCGACGCCCTCCTCATTGCCCCAGAGGGGAGCAGCCTGAAGATCGATCAGGTTCGGGAGGTGCAACGGGCCCTCGCGCGCACCCCCGTGGAAGGCCCTTACCGGGTGGTGGTCTTCGATGGGGCGGAGCAGATGACCACCGAGGCGGCCAACGCCCTCCTCAAAACCCTCGAGGAGCCGCCCTCCTACGCCGTGCTCATGCTCATCGCGCCGTCCCCAGAGGCTCTGCCGCCTACCGTGGTCTCCCGCTGCCAGGTCTTCGCCCTCGACCCCCTGCCGGTGGCCGAGATCCGAGCGGCCCTGCAGGCGCGGTGGGGGGTTCCCCCGGAGATGGCGGATCCATTGGCCCGGCTCTCGGGCGGGCGGATCGGCTGGGCGGTCCAGGCGGCCCAGGACCCCGAGATCCTGGAGCAGTATGCGGAGCGCCTCCGCCAGATCCAGGGGCTGATCCCCCAGGGACGGGTGGAGCGTTTCGCCTTCGCCGCCGACTTGGCTGGCGCCGACCCGGAGCTCCGCGCCGCCTTCTTGGAGACCGCAATGGCCTGGTGGCGCGATGTCCTCTATCTGGCCAGCGGGGTAGACCTTCCCCTGACCCACCGGGAGCACCGGGAGACGCTCCAGGCGGTGGCGGAACGGGTCGGCCTGGAGGGGGCCCGTCGGGCCCTGGAGGCGACCCGCTGGGCATGGCGGGCGCTGCAGCGCAACGCCAACGCCCGTCTGGCCTTGGAGGCGATGTTCCTGGACTGGCCGCGGGCCTGAGGGGAGGAGCGGATGAACCGGCGGAGAAGCCTGGCGCTGGGGTTGTTGCTCCTGTTGGTCGGGCCCGGGCAGGGAGCTGGGTTCTGGGCCCCCGCTCCGACGGACGTGGAGAACGCGCTCTGGTATCTCCGGAGCGGCTACCGCCCGCCGTCGGTGGAGGGCCGGGGAGTTCTCCCCAGCCGCCCCGCGGCTATCGGCCCGTATCGGACGTATCTGCCGCTGGTCCGTCGCGCGGCCCGCCCGGAGTTCCGAGCCCTCTGGGTGACCCGCTTCGACTGGACGCGCACCGACGGGACGTGGGCCCGCCCGGAGGCCCTGGTGGCGATCGCCGACCGGGCGGCCGCCGCCGGCTTCAACGTGCTCCTCTTCCAGGTCCGTGGAGTGGGGGATGCTTATTACACCCCGGGCCTGGAGCCGTGGGCGGCCCACCTCACCGGGACCGTCACCCGGACCCTGGGGACCTCCCCCGGCTTCGATCCGCTGCAGGTCCTCCTGGAGGCCGCCCATGCCCGCGGCCTTCAGGTTCACGCCTACTTGAATGTCTACCCGACCTGGACGTGCGGCGTCGGGGCCCCGCCGGATCCGGTGAACCCGCCCCATCCCTTCTGGACGTTCTCCCGCACCAACGGAGTCTCCTGGAGCGCCTGGCGGGTTCACGATGCCACGGGGACCCCCATGAACCTGATGACATGTAGCGCCTACCTTTGGGCGACCCCCGCCTGGCCCGGCGTGCGCGCCCACGTGGTCCGGGTGGTGCAGGACCTGGTGACCCGCTATCCGGTGGACGGGGTGCACCTGGATCTGGTCCGCTACCCGGGCCGGGGTTACTCCTATGATCCGTTCACGCCGCCCTTCAGCAATCCCACGGACCGGGCGAACTGGCAGCGGGAGCAGGTGAACACCATGGTCCGAGAGGTGGCCGCGGCGGTGAAAGCCGTTCGGCCCCGGGCGTGGGTGACGGCCGCTGTCTGGGGAGTTTATCGGAACCGGTGGGGCTGGCCCGGTTTCACCGAGGGGTATTCCGACTACTACCAGGACTCCAAGCGCTGGCTGCGGGAGGGCTGGGTGGACGCGCTGATGCCGATGATCTACCCGGCGGGCCCCTCCGGCGACTGCCCGGACCGCACGGTCTGGACCCTGGATCGGTTCCGGACGCTGGTGGCGGATTTCCTGGCCGACGCCGGCGGGCGCTATGTCTTTCCAGGGATCCACGGCGGGTATGCCTGCTTCCAGGACATCCAGGATCGCATCGAGGCGGCCCGGGCGCTGGGAGCTGCCGGGCACGCCATCTTCGCCTACGGGCCGGTGAGCCTCCGGGGCTACTGGGAAGCCTTCGCCGCCCGCGTCTACCCGACGCGGGCCCCGGTCCCACCCCTCCCATAGCGGGCGCGGAGGACGTCGAGGACGAAACGGGGCAGCACCCGCATCCGGCGCCAGCGCCACGGCTGGCGCAGGAGGCGATACAGCCACTCCAGGCCGGCCTCTCGCATCCAGCGAGGGGCCCGCGGGACCACCCCGGCCAGGAAGTCGAAGGCCCCGCCGACCCCCATAGCTACCGGGATCTGGAGGTCCGGCTGATATCGGGCGATCCATAGGTCCTGGCGGGGGGCGCCGTAGGCCACGAAGAGCACGTCGGGCCGGGCCTGGCGCAGCCGGGCCAGGATCGCCGGGGCCTCCTCTGGCCGGGGGGATCCGGCGAAGGTGCCGACCACGGGGAGGCCGGGGTAGCGTCGGCGCAGGGTCTCGGCGGCCCGCTCGGCCACGCCGGGGGCGGCCCCCAACAGAAAGAGGCGCCAGCCCTCCTGGGCCGCCCGGGCGGCGATGGCCTCCATCAACTCCACGCCGGGCACCCGCTCCCGCAACGGCTGCCCGAGCACCCGTCCGGCCCACAGCAGCCCCACCCCATCGGGCACGTTCAAGTCCGCCTGCTCCAGCACCTGGAAGAAGGCCGGGTCCCGGCGGGCGTGCATCACGAACTCCGGGTTGACCGTGCAGATCTGATGGGGGCCGCCGGCGGCGAGGAAGGCGGCGACCCGCTCCAGGGCCTCGGCCATGGTCACATCGTGGACCCGCACCCCGAGGATGCGGCGGACCGGCGGCTCTGCCCGCGGCATTCGGCGCCTCCGTCTTCAGCCTTTGGGCTCCGGAAACAGCGTGCCATCGTTCGGCGCTCCGGACAAGATCCCGTCGGGAACTGCTTCACCGGCCGCCTCCGCTCCGATGGAGCGGATCCTGTTTTTGTTCATCCCTATGCGGGCGTCATTGGGGAAGGGCCGGAAAGTTGGGAAAAAGAGGTCAAAGGGGGCGCGGTTTTTGAGATTAGAACCGGAGGGAACGGCGGCGGGCGGACAGGGCTTCCCATTCCGGCGGCAGGAGGGGCGGGTTCGCCCGCAAGTGGGCGCGCCACCGTTCCAGGGTGGCGATCAGCCCGTCCAGGGCGGCCACTACCTCGTCGGCGTTGCTGCGCACCGCCTCGCCCATCATCCGCAGGTCGCTGGCCGCCACCCGCGTGGCGTCCCGAAAGCCCGAAGCGGCCATCTCCCACAGGACGGGATCCCGGGCCGCCTCCCCCACGGCCATCAACGCCAGGGCCGTCACGTAGGGGAGATGGCTGATCCAGGCCACCCGCCGATCGTGGCTCTCGGCCTCCATCCACATGGGACGGGCGCCCAGGGCCCGCACCAGTTCCTCGGCCCGCCGCGCCGCCTCCGGGGTGGTGCGGGCGGTGGGGACCAGGATGAAGGGCCGGCCGAGGAAGAGCCCAGGGTCGGCGGCGGCGAACCCTGAGACCTCCTTGCCCGCCATGGGGTGCCCGCCCACAGCCCCCACCCCTGCCGGCAGCCGGCCCATGGCCGCCACGATCCGCCGTTTGGTGCTTCCGGTGTCGAGGATCACCTGCCCTGGCCGCCATGGGAGGGCTTCCAGCAACCCCTCGATGGCCCCCACCGGCGCGGCCAGGATCACCCCGTCGGCCGCCTGCGCCAGCGCCACCGGATCCAGCACCGCCTCGAAGATCCCGGAGCCCGCCGCTTGTCGGCAGGGCTCCGGGTCCACGTCGGCCCCCAGCACCGGCATGCCTTGCTGCGCCAGCCGGCGGGCGATGGATCCGCCGATCAACCCCAGGCCGATCACGCCCCAGCGAAAGCCATCCATCGCGGCTTACCCGTGGAGTTCCCGGAGGGCGCGGGCGACGGCGCGGACCTCCTGGACCAGTCGGGCGAAGGCCTCCGGGGAGAGGGACTGGCGGCCGTCGGACCAGGCGGCCTCGGGCCGGATGTGGACCTCGATCAGCAACCCGTCGGCTCCGGCGGCGATGGCCGCCCGGGCAATGGGCCGCACATAGGCGGCGTCCCCCGTGCCGTGGCTGGGGTCCACCAGCACAGGAAGATGGCTCAGTTGCTTGACCACCGGGATGGCGTTGATGTCTAGGGTGTTGCGGGTTGCCCGTTCGAAGGTCCGGATCCCCCGCTCGCACAGGATCACGTGGAAGTTGCCGTAGGCCATCACGTATTCGGCGGCCAGCAGCCACTCCTCGATGGTGGCGCTCATTCCCCGCTTGAGGAGCACCGGCTTCGGCTGGCGGCCGGCGGCCTTCAGCAGGCTGAAGTTCTGCATGTTGCGGGCGCCGATCTGCAGGACGTCGGCCACCTCGGCCACCAGAGGGACCTCCTCCGGGGACATCACCTCCGTGACCACCGGGAGGCCGGTGGCCGCCCGGGCCTCGGCCAGCAGCTCCAGGCCCGCGAGGCCCAGGCCCTGGAAGGTGTAGGGGGAGGTGCGCGGCTTGAAGGCCCCTGCCCGCAGCATGTGGGCGCCCGCCTCCCGGACCGCGTGGGCGGTCTCCAGCAGTTGGGACCGGGACTCCACGGCGCAGGGGCCAGCGATCAGCACCGGCTCCTCTCCACCGATGAGGACCTCCCCCACCCGGATCTGGGTGCCCTCCGGCCGATAATCCCGGGCCGCCAGTTGAAAGGCGTGGCGAACGGAGATCACCCGTCGGATCCCCGGCCAGGCCTGCAGCTCCCGGGGGTCCAACCCCCTCTCGTCCGGGCACACCAACACCGGCTGGGGGCCGTGCACCCAGTGCACCGGCTTGCCGCGGGCCTGCAGGTGCTCGATCAGACGTTGCACGGCGCGCGGGTCCACATCGGCAGTGCATTCCAGGATCATCGCTCCCCTCCCTTTTCCTCAGGCTCGGATGCGGCCCATGGGCCCTCGGCGACCGGATAGGAGCCCAGGAGCTTCACGAACGAGGCACGCTGGAGCAGCCCCAGCAGGGCCTCCTGACAGGGGGGGTCCTGCCAGTGGCCCTCAAAATCCACATAGAAGACGTATTCCCACGGGCGTCCGCGGCGGGGGCGGGATTCCAGCTTGGTGAGGTTGATCCCCCGGGCGGCGAACTCCCCCAGGCAGGCGTGCAAGGCCCCGGGGACGTGTCGGGTGCTGAACACCAGGGAGGTCTTGTGGCGGGCGCCCCGGGGCGGCTCCTGGGTGCTCACCACGACGAAGCGGGTGGCGTTCTCCGGCTCGTCCTCGATGCCCTCGGCCAACACCGCCAACCCGTAGCGCTCGGCCGCCAGGCGGCTGGCGATGACGGCGACCCCGGGCTCGGGCCGCTCCGCCAGCATCCGGGCACTGCCGGCCGTGTCGTGGACGGCCAGAGCCTCCCAACCGTGCCGCTCGATGAAGCGGGCACACTGCTCCAGGGCCTGCGGATGGGAGCGGACCGCCCGGATGTCCGACAGCGTGGTCCCCGGGGGGGCCAGCAAGCAGTGGCGGACCCGCAGGATCACCTCCCCCCAGATCCGCAGGTCCCGATCCAGGAGCAGATCGTAGACGGCGTTGATGGAGCCGGCGGTGGAGTTCTCAATGGGCAGGATCCCGAAGTCGGCCTGGCCGCTCTCCACCGCCTGGGCCACCTCGGCGAAGGTGCGGCACGGCAGCAGCGCGAGGCCGGGCCCGAAAAAGCGCAGGGCGGCCTCGTGGGAATAGGCCCCCGGTTCCCCCTGGAAGGCCACCCGGGGGGCCGGCGGCACTGGGGGCGGGTCCGGGTCGGCCGCCGGACCTGGCCCGATGGCCAGGTCCGGCCGCAACCGCTGGGCCTCGCCCAGGTAAACCGGAACCGGGCGGAAGGGCCGCCGCGGCTGGACCAACAGGAGGACCCGGATGCAGCGAGGCAGGCTTTGGGGGACGGGGATCTCCTGGGCGCAGAGCATGGGCACCTGGTCCCAGCCCATCTCCCGGGCCACGGTAGCGGGGAAAGCGGCGGTGAGATCCGGCGTGGCCGTGAACCAGGCGGCCACGATCTCCTCGGGGCTGAGGCGGTTGGCCCGAGTCAGAGCATCCAGCAGCCGGCGGGTGGCGGAGGCGATGGCCTCGGGCGTGTTTGCCTCCGCAGTGACAGCGCCGCGCACCCCGTAGAGCATCGATGCCCCCCCGAAAAAGCCATCGGCGCGGGGGCTCTGGGGAGCCGCTCCGCGCCGATGGGTGAGGATCGTTGAGGTGGAGTTACACCATCACGTCATCCCCGCGAGCGGCCCCGCCGGACGCGCGGCAAAGTAAAAGTAATACCGCCAGTAGCCCAGACGGACGCTCGCGGCACCGACCTGCATCGCCAGGACCCTCTCCGCTTCTCCGAGTTTGGCCTTAGATTATATGAGGATGGGCCGATCTGTCAAGTCCCAGCGTGGGGGCCCAAGGTCCTCACGAGCGTCGCCAGGGATGAGGGTGCAGCGGGGCCCCCACCTTGCCTACCACCTCTGCCTCGGCGTCTGGGGAGGCGATGATGGATCAGAATCCGCAGCGGTGGATCCGAGCCCATGAGGTCGGGGAGTATGGGTTTTGCGCGCGGGCATGGTGGCTCCGCCGGCAGGGCCATCGCCCGGCGGGGGCGGCGGCGCGGGAGGCTGGCTGGCGCTTCCACCGTGCCTATGGCCGGCGACGGCGCTGGGCGGATCGCCTGCTGCGGATGGCCCTGGGGCTGGCCCTGGCCGCCCTGGCCGCCCTGGGCGCG
>NZ_PSLG01000060.1:0-12581 GCF_040289485.1 Thermoflexus sp. | reverse complement strand
CACAGCGTGCACGACCCGAAGGCGATCTCCGCCAGTTCCTCCAGATCCGCCTCGGCCGCCGAAGTTCATCTTGCTGGGGCCGACGCCGTGGATGTCTTTGAGGAAGAGGCCCAGCATGCGGCCGAAGAGGCTGCGGCCGGTGGCGGTCTTCTTTTTGATGGCCTGCAGGCCCCAGAAAGTGAAGAACATGGTGACGTCCATCCCCGAGGCGGCCGCGCCGGTAGCGATGATGAAGGCGGCCATCAGGCGATCCATGTCGCCGCTGAACACTACCATCGAGAGCCGGTTCTGGGTCTGCCGCTCCTCCTGAGCGGTCACGGCTGGGGCGATCGGTTCGAGGGCCATGGGTGCTCCTCCCGGCCACGGTTTCATCCGGCGATGTGCCGATATGGATGGACCCGATCGATCAGGACGGCCCGCATCAGATCCAGGGCCTGGAGGACGCGATGATCGGCCAGCAGATATTCGACCACGCCGCCTTTGCGGGAGGGGATCACCAGGCCCCGGGAGGCCAGGACCCGGAGGTGGCGGGCGACGGTGGATTGGGGAAGGCCCAGGCGGCGGGCCAGTTCGGTGCCTGTCCGCGGCCCCTCCGCCAGTTCATAAAGGATGAGGATGCGGGTGGGATCGGCCAGCCCGGCACAGATCTCGGCATGCCAGCGAAGGACCTCCTGGCGCGTCGGCCGTTCCATCGTACGCTCCCCTTCCGGTTATCCGATTAACAGGATAACCGGAAGGCGGTCCCCAAGCTTGTGGCATTTGTCACACTATGGCGCGTACGATGTTCCATCCGGCGGGGGATTTCGATCAGGCGGATCATTTTTATCGGGGGAGTTCAGGAAAACGCTGGCGGCGCGCCGCCGGCGGACCCGAACCCAAGGGCGGAGCGGCCTTGTCGGATCCAGAGAATCTCCCTTATAATGGGGGCGTGTCCTGGCCCGGTGATTCCTGTGACGGAGGAGAGGAGGTTGCGATGTCGAAGAAGACCCTGCGGGCGATCCTGATCCCGGTGCTCCTGGGGCTGCTGATCTCGGCCTGTGCGCCGCCGGCCCCGGCCCCCACGGCCCCGCCGGCCAAGAAGTTCCGCGTCGGCCTGGTCACGGACGTGGGGAAGATCGACGACAAGTCCTTCAACCAGGGGACCTGGGAGGGGGTCCAGAAGGCCGTCAAGGAGCTGGGCGTCGAGGCCAAGTACATCGAGACCCAGGACCCCAACGATTACATGAAGAACATCGCCCAGTTCGCCGACGCCGGCTACGATGTGATCGTCACCGTCGGCTTCGCCCTGGGCGAGGCCACGCGGGAGGCCGCGAAGAAGTATCCCAACGTGAAATTCATCGGTGTGGATCAGTTCCAGGAGACCCCCATCGAGAACGTGGCCGGGCTGATCTTCGAAGAGGACAAGGCCGGCTTCATGGCCGGCGCCCTGGCCGCCCTGATGAGCAAGACCGGCAAGATCGGCGCCGTGCTGGGCACCGACGCCGTCCCGCCGGTCTGGCGCTTCGGCGAGGGCTATCGGGCCGGGGCCAAATACGTGCGGCCCAACGTCGAGGTGTTGGTGGTCTACCACAACGACGTGGGGCTGGACAAGACCTTCACGGATCCGGAATGGGGCAAGTCGACGGCCCTCTCCCTGGTGGATAAGGGTGTGGACGTGGTCTTCGGGGCGGGTGGCAAGACGGGCAATGGCGCCCTCATCGCCTGCGCCGAGACCAAGAAGTGCCTGGCCATCGGGGTGGACGTCGACCAGTATTACACGGTGCCCGAGGCCCGCAGCGTGCTGCTCACCAGCGCCATGAAGGACCTCACCGAGGGCACCTTCCGGTTGATCCAGGCGGCGATGGAAGGCAAGTGGAAGGGCGGCAACGTGATCGGCCCGGTCCGGCTGGCCCCCTTCCACGACCTGGAGAGCCAGGTCCCCCAGGAGGTCCGTCAGAAACTGGCGGAGATCGAGAAGGGCCTGGCCGACGGCACCATCCAGACCAACGTCCCGCCAGCCAAGCCGTAAAGCCGCCCCCAGACCGAGGGCCGGGACACCGCCGGGGCAGGGAATCGTTCCCTGCCCCGGCCTTTTTGTGAATCCTTTTGCGCTTCGGACCTTCCGTTTGTCCCTTGCGCCTTTCCGGCGGGCCTCTATACTGGGGTCCGGGGGGCTTTCTGGATCCTCGCGCTGACGCAGGAGGTGGCCGATGAACAAGATGACGGTGCGCGATGTCGACGTCCGCGGCCGCCGCGTGCTGGTCCGTGTGGATTTCAACGTCCCCATCGCGGAGGGCCGGGTGACGGATGACACCCGCATCCGGGCCGCCCTGCCCACGCTGCAGTATCTCCTGGAGCAGGGCGCCGCCGTGATCGTGATGTCCCATCTGGGCCGCCCGAAGAAACCCGACCCGGCCTACAGCCTGCGGCCGGTGGCCGAGCGCCTGAGCGCGCTGCTCGGCCGGCCGGTCCAGATGGCCCCCGATTGCGTCGGGCCGGAGGTGGAGGCACAGGCCGCTGCCCTCCAGCCCGGGCAGGTGCTGCTTTTGGAGAACCTTCGCTTCCACCCCGAGGAGGAGAAGAACGACCCCGAGTTCGCGCGCCGGCTGGCGCGTCTGGGGGACCTCTGCGTCAACGACGCCTTTGGGGCCGCCCACCGCGCCCACGCCTCGGTGGAGGCTATCGCCCGTTACCTGCCGGTGGTGGCCGGTTTCCTGATGGAAAAGGAGATCCGCTACCTGAGCCAGGTCCTCACCCAACCTGCCCGCCCCTTCGTGGCCATCCTGGGTGGTGCCAAGATCTCCGACAAGATCGGGGTGATCGAGAGCCTCCTGGCCCGGGCCGATCGGGTGCTGATCGGCGGGGGGATGGCCAACACCTTTCTGAAGGCGATAGGCTACAGCGTGGGCGATTCGCTGGTGGAGGATGAGGCCCTGGAGACGGCCCGGCGCCTGCTGGACCAGGGTGGGGAGCGCCTCTGGCTGCCTGTGGACGTGGTGATCGCAGAGGCCTTCGCCCCCGACGCCCCGGCCCGGGTGGTCCTAGTCGACGGGGTGCCGCCCGGCTGGCGGATCCTAGACATCGGCCCCCAGACCGTGGCCCGCTACACCGAGGAGATCCGGCGGGCGGCGATGATCGTCTGGAACGGCCCTATGGGGGTCTTCGAGTTCCCGCGTTTCGCGGAGGGCACCTTCGCCATCGCCCGGGCGGTGGCCGACAGCGGGGCGGTGAGCATCGTGGGGGGCGGCGATTCGGTGGCCGCCGTCCACGCCGCCGGCGTGGCCGATCGCATCACCCATATCTCCACCGGCGGGGGCGCCAGTTTGGAGTTCCTGGAAGGGCGCCTCCTCCCGGGCATCGCCGCCCTCCAGGATCGGCCCTCTGCCTGAGGCGAGGAGGCCCGATGCGGCCCACGCCCCCAGGCCGGCCCTGGGTGCGGATGACCATGGGGGCGGCCGAGGTCTTCGAGGGCCCCGAGGGCCTGGTGTTGCAGTTGCTCCCGCAGCCGGGGGATCGCTATGCGGATGCCCAAGTGGATGACTACAGTGGCGCCCGCCTCCGGTGGCGCCCCCCGGTTCGCCTGACGGTGGAGGCCCGCTTCTCGGCGCCGGCGGACGGGTGGGTGGGGACCGCCGGGTTCGGGTTCTGGAACGCGGGGGCTCTCCCGGGCGCCCTCGCCGCCCCGCCCTCGGCCGTCTGGTTCTTCTTCGCTTCCTCCCCCTCCCGTCTGGCCCTCTCCCCGGATGATCCCGGCCCGGGGTGGCGGGCGATGGTCTGGCGCAGCCTGAGGGCCCCGCGCCTTCCCCTCCCTCCCGGGTGGGCCTCGCGGGTCTATCGGTGGCTGGCCCATCCCCGCATCGCCCGGGCAGCCGTGGGCCTGGGGAGGCGCTGGATGGCCGTCTCCCAGCGCCTCCTAGAGGATCTCGATTGGACGGCATGGCATCGTTACGAGATCCGCTGGGAGCGGGACCGCGTGACCTTCGCGGTCGACGAGGTCCCCGTGCACACAGCCCCCTTTGCGCCCGCAGGGCCCTTGGGGTTCGTGGCCTGGGTGGACAACCAGTTCCTCCGCCTGGATCCGGAGCGGGGGATCGCCAGCGGCTTCCTGGAAGTCCCCCAACCCCAGGCCCTGATCCTGCGGCGGGTGGCGATCGAGGCCGGCGATGGATGGGCAGAAATCCTCTAAAATGGGGAGGGGGCGATGGTGGTGCACCGGGCGCCGCACCACCATCGCCTTTTGCGGGATCGACGATCGCCCCCGCTCCACAACGCCGGAGGTCCGGGTATGGTGGCAGTGCGCGCCTTCATCGCCATTGAGATGCCGGAGGCGCTCCAGCAGCGGCTGGCCGAGATCCAGGAGCATCTGCGCCGGGAGCTCCGCGAGGTGCCCATCCGGTGGGTCCGCCCGGAGGGCATCCACCTCACCCTCAAGTTCCTGGGCATGGTCCCGATGGCCCAGGTCGACGAGGTCATTGCAGCGTTGCGAGGCCTGGCGCTGGAGCGGGGGCCCTTCGTCTTCGTGGTCGAGGGCCTCGGCTGCTTCCCCGACGTCCGCCACCCCCGCGTGATCTGGGTCGGCGTGGGAGATCCCACGCGGGCCTTGGCGGGCTTCCAGCGGATGGTGGAGGCCAGCATGCAGAAACTGGGCTACCCGCCGGAGGACCGCCCGTATCAGCCCCATCTGACCCTGGGCCGCGTCGCCCGGGAGGCGACGCCGGCCCATCACCATCGGATCGCCGAGGTGGTCGGCCGGACCTCCGTGGAGCGGCTGGGGGAGGTGCGCGCGGCGGAGATCACGTTGATGCGCAGCGACCTCCATCCGGAGGGCGCCCGCTACACGCCGATCGTCCGCATCCCGTTGCGAGGCCCCGCGTAAGGAGCCCGCGCCGTCTGTGGCCTATGCTTCCCCGATGTTCTCGAAGAAAGCCACCGCCACCGGGCGGCCCCGGGCGTCGAGGGTCACGGCGGCCAAGTCGATCCGCCAGGCGGGCTCCGGTCCCTCGAGGCCGGCCAGGTAGGCGAGGGCGGTCTGGAGCAGGCGCTGGCGTTTGCGGGGGCCCACGCTCTCCTCTGGGGCCCCGAACCGATCCCCCCGCCGGGCCCGCACCTCGACGAAAACCAGCCAGCCGTGGCCCTCGGCGATCAGATCGATCTCCCCGAAGGGCGACCGCCAGTTCCGGGCTCGGATGCAGTAGCCCTGGGCTTCGAGGGCGGCGGCGACGAAGGCCTCCGCCGCGCGCCCGGACGCCTGTCGGGAGCGGGAGGGCCGCTTCATCCTTCCTCCGGATCCCCCTGCAACTGGAGCGGGATGTCTGCCAGCCGGAAGCCGTGGCCCCGCACGGTGAGGATGTAAGCGTGGTCGGGGTCGACCTGGGCCAGCCGCTCCCGCAGCCGGCGGATCAGGGCGTCCAGGGCCTGCTCGGTGACCCCGCGGGGATCCTCCTCGGGCCAGATATAGGCCACCAGTTCCTCCCGGCCGACCACCGCGCCGCGGGCGAGGGCCAGGCGCTCCAGGGCGCGAAACTGGGCAGGGGAGAGCGGGGGGACCACCTCGCGGCCGTTCGCCCAGACCCGGCGGGCGGCTCGGTCGATGCGGAGGCCGGAGAAGCGGGCCGGCGCGGGCGGGGCTTCCAGCGGAAGGGTGACCTCGGGGCTGACGAACCGCATGCGCACGCAGAGGGCCAGGGCCAGTTCATCGCCGTCCTTCAGACGGTGCGGGACGAAAGGGGGGAGGGGCTGGCCGTTCAGGAACGTCCCGTTCTTGCTCCCCAGATCCTCGATGTAATAACCGTCGTCCTGGCGGCGCAGGCGGGCGTGCTGGCGGGAGATCTGACGCTCCGGCAACACCAGGTCGCAGGTCTCGCTGCGGCCGATGAGGACCACCTCTTGGTCGATGGGCCAGCGCTGCCCGGCCAGGGCGCCCTCGGTGATCACCAGCATCGGCGCTTCTGTCCCGACCATTGCGTCCTCCGCCCTCGGGCTTCCCCCAGTCCATTTTATAATCCGCACCGGAGCGAGGGGGCCTGGGCCTTTTGGGGAAAGATCCGGATGTGGTAAAATAGAGCGAAGGGAGTCCCTTCCTGCCGAAGGGTCGAATGACGATGCGCCACGGAACGGGCTGGCCTTCTCCCGGCTGGCGGTGGAGGCCCATGGGGGGCGCATCGAAGTGGAGAGCGACGCTCGCGGCACCACCTGCATCGTCCGGGTCCCCTTGGGTCCGCCGGGGCCGCCCCCGGACCCGGGCTCGTGACGGGAAGATCGGCACCGGACAGCGGGGATGATGCACACGAGGGTGGCGGCCCGGCGGTGGTTGGGCTTGCTGCTGGGGATGGGGATGCTCCTCGCGCTCCCTGGGGCGGGCCCTTTGGCCTTCACCCTGGGGCCGGCCCGGACCCCTCAGGCCACGAACCCCCTCATCGGGGTCCACACCCGCGTGACGGATGAGGTGGACGTGGGGAAGATCGCGCGCACCTTCCAGATGGCCCGGGAGATGGGCGCGGTGTGGGTGGTGGAGTTTTTCCCGTGGGCCTATCTGGAGCCGCAGCCGGGGCGATACGCCTGGGACCACAGTGACCTGCGGCTCCTGCTGGCCCGGCGGGAGGGCCTGAAGGTCATCGCCCGGTTGGGCCTGGTGCCGGGTTGGGCGCGTCCGCCCCGCGGTAACCCCACCTGGCTAGGGGGCGAGGGGGTTTTCCGCTTCGCCCGTTTCGCCGCCGCCTTCGCCGCCCGCTACCGGGATCAGGTGGCCGCCCTGGTGATCTGGAACGAGCCCAACCTTTCCATCGAGTGGGGGGAGCGACCGCCGAACCCGGAGGCCTTCGTCGCCCTGATGAAGGCGGTCTACCCCGCGGTCAAGGCGGCAGCCCCGGAGGTGCCGGTGCTGGCCGGAGGGCCGGCTCCCACCCTGGAGGACTCCCCCCGGGTGATAAACGACCTGCGGTTTCTGCAGGCGGTTTACGCGCAGGGCATCGCCCCCTACCTGGACGGCTGGGCGTGGCATGCCTATGGGTTCGGGAGCCCGCCCGAGGAGCCGCCGGATCCCGGCCGCTTGAACTTCCGGCGGGTGGAACTCGCCCGGGCCCTGATGCAGGCCTATGGGGACAGCCGGCCGATCTACATCACCGAGGCCGGATGGAACGAGTCCCCCGTTTACGACCACGGGCTCCCCTCTGCGGTGCGCGCCGATTACACGGTGCGGGCTTACGCATATGCCCGACGGCACTGGCCCTGGTGCCCAGCGGTGGCCATGTGGGCGCTCCGCTACGCCCACCCGGAACCGCCCGTCTTGGACGGCTACGCCTTCCTGGATCTGGACTTCCGTCCCCGGCCGGTCTACGAGGCGGTCCGGCGTTATGCCCGCTCCGCCAGCGGACCGGGCGATTAGATTCAGGGGGCGGACGATGGGTTTTGGTCTTGGGGCATGGGCGCAACGATGCGGTGCCCCTACGTCTTTCCCAGCCCGAACATGTCCTCCAGCAGGTCGGGGGCGTAGCGGGCGATGGTCTCGGCCGTCAGGGCGTTGGCCCGGCAGACCTCCGCATACAGGAAGGCGCTGGGCCGGGGGCGTCGCTCCCCCGTCTCCGGATCCATTTCGATCAGCCCGAACCGCAGGGTCCACCCCTCTGCCCACTCGAAGTTGTCCACCAGGGTCCAATGGAAATACCCACGCACCGGGACGTTCTGCTGGATGGCCCGCCACATGGCGTGCAGGTGCCGGATCAGGAAGCGGGGGCGCCGGTCATCGTCGGCGTCGGGGATCCCATTCTCGGTGATGTAGATCGGTTTGCCATAGCGGGCCAGGCGCTTCAACAGGCGGTAGAGTCCCTCGGGGTACACCTCTCCATAATCTCCATCGCTCCGCTCCCCATAGGGGTTCAGAAAGGTCCGGCCGAACAGGGTGGCCGACGAGCGCCGGTCGAAGGCGGAAAGCCGCCGGGTGTAGTAGTTCAGCCCGATGAAGTCGCAGGTGTCGCGCATCGCGGCGAGGGCGCGCCGGACGAGGGCCCCGGGCTCCCGGCCGGCCGTCGCCGCCTCCAGGACCAGCCGGTTGAACATGCGATCGTGCAGGCGGGTCACCAGCCGGTCCAGGGGGGAGGCGGGGCGGGCCGGCTCGAAGACCACCATGTTATGAGCGAGGCCCACCATGGCCTCAGGCTGGATCCGGTGGATGGCGTGGTAGGCCCGGGCGTGGGCGCGCATCAGGTGGCGCAGCACCTGCATGGTGAGGCCGAAGTCCCGCTTCCCCGGCGGCCACTTCCCCTCGTTCCACCCCATGTAGGCCAGGACGTTGGGCTCGTTGATGGTGCACCACAGGCGGCACAGGTCCCGGAGGGCTCCCACGGTATGGGTCACGTAGCGCTCGAACCGCTCGACGGCGAGGGGGTTCTCCCACCCGCCCTGCTCGGCCAGCCAGAGGGGGTTGGTGAAGTGGTGCAGGGTGACCATGGGCTCTATCCCCCGCTCCCGCAAGGCCCGCAGCATCTGGCGGTAGCGGTCCAGGGCGGCGTCGTCGAAGAACCCTTCGCGGGGCTCGACGCGGCTCCATTCCACCGAGAGGCGGTGGGCGTTCTGGCCCAGGGCGGCGGCGCGATCGAAATCGGCCTCGGCGTTGCGCCACCAGTCGCAGGCCCGCCCCGAGCGGCCCCCGTCCCGGATGCGGCCGGGCTCCTGCTCCCAGCGCCACCAGTCGTTGAGGACGTTGTCGCCCTCCACCTGGTGGCTGGCGGTGGCGGTGCCCCAGAGAAACCCCGGTGGAAAATGGAAGGCGAAGGTGACCATGTCCGCCTCCCCTCAGCGCGGCGTCCATCCCGTCCACGCGATCCACGCGGCCAAAGCCCCTACGCTGACAGCGGCGCCCCCAAGGGCGACGGCGACCCCCGGCGTGAGGGGGCCGTGGGCGGTCACCGTCACCAGCAGGGCCGCCGCCAGCGTCCACCCGGCCACGGATCCGACCAGACCGGCCAGGAACAGCTGGATCCAGCGCAGGCGCCCCGGCGGGATCATCGCGCCCCTCCTTTTTCGGCTTCGGGGACCATTGTGGACAGGGGGGCCGCGGCCGGCAACCCGGACGTAAAATGGGAGGGACCGCTCCCATCCGCGGACGGGGAGGAGATGCCGATGGCCTTTTTCCGCCCCGATCGCCCCCTGAACCTGGCCCACCGGGGGGCCAGCCGCTGGGCCCCCGAGAATACCCTGGCCGCCTTCCGACTGGCCCTCGAACAAGGGGCCGACGGCTTCGAACTCGATGTCCACCTCTCTCGCGACGGCGTCCCGGTGGTGGTCCACGACGCCGACCTGAGCCGCACCACCAACGGCCGCGGGCGCGTCTCCGAGCGGACGGTGGCCGAACTGAAGGCCCTGGACGCCGGGGCGTGGTTCCACCCGCGCTTCGCTGGGGAGCGTATCCCCACCCTGGCCGAGGTCTTCGCGGCCTTCGGGGATCGCGCCCGCTACAACATCGAACTGAAAACCTTCTCGGCGCGGGACGACGGTCTGGTGCGGGCGGTGGTCGAGACGGTGCGGCGGTATGGGCTGGGCGGGGCCGTCCTGATTTCCTCGTTCAACCCCCTCGCCCTGCGCCGGGCCTGGCGCCTGGCGCCGGAGATCCCACGGGGCCTGCTCATCGCCCCCGACCTCCCGCTGCCGTTGCGCCGGGCCTGGCTCGCCCCGCTGGCCCCCCACCACGCCCGCCACCTGCACGCCTCCATGATCGATGGGGCCACCGTCCAGGCGTGCCGCCGGCGGGGCTACGCGGTGGTGGCCTGGACCGTCAACGCGCCGGAGGAGATGCAGCGGCTGATCCGGCTGGGCGTGGCGGCCATCATCACCGACGACCCCGCTGCCCTGCGGGCCTGTCTCGAGGAGGCGGGAAGGGGACGGGAAGCGTGCTAAAATGCGATCCGTAAACCCACCGCCGATCCGGAGGCGCGGGCGATGGTGGACCTCAACGATGTGGCCCGGTTGCGGGCGCTGGACGCGGGGCGGATGCTGGACCTGGTGGCGGATCTGCCCCGACAACTGGAGGACGGGTGGGTGCTGGCGATGGCGACTCCCCTCCCGGAAGGCTGGACGGCCGCCGCCTTCGATCACATCCTCGTCGCGGGGATGGGGGGCTCGGCCATCGGGGCCTCGCTGGTGGCTGCCCTGGCGGCGGAGATCTGTCCGGTCCCCTTGACGGTGGTCCGGGACTACACCCTGCCGGCCTTCGCCCGCGGGGAGCGGACCCTGGTGGTTGCCTCCAGTTACTCGGGGGAGACCGAGGAGACCCTGGCGGCCTTTGAGGAGGCCCGGCGGCGGCGGTGCGCCCTGGCCGCCCTAACGACAGGCGGGCGGCTGGCGGCGTGGGCCCAGGAGGCAGGGATCCCCTTGTTTCGCTTCCCGCCGGTGGGCCAGCCCCGGGCGGCCCTGGGGTATGCCTTCGCCCTCCTGCTGGGGCTGCTCCGCCGGCTGAACCTGATCCCCGATCCCTCGGAGGAACTGGCGGAAGCGGCCGCCGTGCTGCGGGAGGGGATCGTCGAGATGGCCCCCGAGGTCCCGGTGGCCCGCAACCCCGCCAAGCGGATGGCCGGCCAGTTGATCGGCCGCATCCCGGTGATCTTCGGGGCGGGGCCGCTGGCCGAGGTGGCCCGCCGCTGGAAAACCCAGATCAACGAGAACGCCAAGGCGGCCGCCTTCTTCGAGGCCCTCCCTGAGGCCGACCACAACACCATCGTGGGTGCGGAGTTCCCGGCGGAGGCAGCGCCCCACCGGATGGCCCTCTTCCTCAGCGCGCCCTCGGACCACCCGCGCAACGCCCTGCGCGTCCGCCTGACCCGCGAGTTGCTCATGCGCCGGGGCTTCAACACGGATCTTTTTGTCGGGCGGGGGCGGGGCCGGATGGCCCAAGTCTTCTCCCTGGTCCTCCTGGGGGACTACATCAGCGTCTACCTGGCCCTGGCCTATGCCATCGACCCGTCGCCGGTGCCGGTGATCGCCGAACTGAAGGCCCGCCTGGCGGCGGCGGAGTGAGCGATCGCCTCGCCATCTTCTACACGGGAGGGATCCATGCCGGCCTACGATGTGGTCATCCTGGGCGGTGGCCCAGGGGGGTATGTGGCGGCCATCCGGGCGGCCCAGTTGGGCCTGCGGACGGCCCTGGTGGAGCGGGAGCATCTGGGCGGGGTGTGCTTGAACTGGGGCTGCATCCCCACCAAAACCCTGCTCCGGCACGCCGAGATCCTGGAGTGGCTCCGCCGCGGGGCGGAGTTCGGCTTCGCCTTCGACAACCTGCGGGTGGACTACGCGGTCGCCCAGCGGCGCAGCCGCCAGGTGGCCGAACGGCTGGTGCGGGGGGTGCAGTTCCTGATGCGCAAGAACCGCATCGACGTCTACGAGGGCGAGGGCCGGCTGCGAGGGGAGCACCAGGTGGAGGTCCGCCCCACCCAGGGGGCTGCGGTGGGGGGCCAGCGGTTCGAGGGCGTGCTGGAGGCCAAATACATCGTCCTGGCCAGCGGGGCGCGCCCGCGGCTGCTGCCCGGGATGTCCCTGGACCCCCCACGGGTGATCACCTATCGCCAGGCCCTGGAACTCCAGCAGGTTCCCCGCTCCATCGTCATCATCGGCGCCGGGCCCATCGGCCTGGAGTTCGCCTACCTCTTCCGGACCTACGGGGCCGAGGTGACCCTCATCGAGATGCTCCCCCACCTGGCTCCCCTGGAGGACGAGGAGATCAGCGTGGAACTGGAGAAGCAGTTCACCCGCCAGGGGATCCGTTTCATGACCGGGACCCGGGTGGAGGCGGTGCGGGCGGCGGACGGCGGGGTGACGGTGGAGGCCGGCGGGCAGACCCTCGCCGCCGAGACGGTGCTGGTGGCGGTGGGCGTGCAACCCAACACCGAGGACCTGGGGCTGGAGGCGGTGGGGGTGCAGACAGAGAAGGGGGCGGTGGTGGTCAACGAGTTCATGCAGACCTCGGTGCCCCACATCTACGCCATCGGCGATGTGACGGGGAAACTGGCCCTGGCCCATGTGGCCTCCGCCCAGGGGATCGTGGCCGTCGAGCACATCGCCGCCCGGGAGGAGAAGGGGCCGATGCCCCCGGCCCTGGACTACCTGGCCGTGCCGCGCTGCACCTACTGCCGCCCCCAGATCGCCTCCATGGGCCTCACGGAGCGGCAAGCCCGGGAGCAGGGCTACACCGTGAAGGTGGGGAAGTTCCCCTTCCAGGCCAACGGCAAGGCCCTGGCGCTGGGGGAGCACGCCGGCTTCGTCAAACTGGTGGTCGATGCCAAATACGGGGAGATCCTGGGCGTGCACATGATCGGCCCGGAGGTCACCGAGTTGCTGCCGGAGATGGTCCTGGCCCGGGTGGCCGAACTCACCCCCGAGGAGATCGTCCGCGCCATCCACGCCCACCCGACCCTCAGCGAGGTCCTGGCCGAGGCCGCCCACGCCGTCCTGGGCGCCGCCCTCCACATCTGAGGGCGGCCCGGCGGGGCGCGAAAGGGGAGGTGAACGGGGAACCCCATGCGGCCCTACCGGGAGTTCCCCGGGAAGGGACGCCTGTGGGGATCCCTCGGGCGGCGGAACGGCCCTGGGCCGGTCTACGCGCCACGGGTCGAGGA
>NZ_PSLG01000059.1:0-12818 GCF_040289485.1 Thermoflexus sp. | reverse complement strand
GCGGCGTGGGGGTGGGGGAAGCCGCTGGGGCCCCGCAGGCGGCCAGGAGGAGCAGAACGCCCAGCCCGGCCGCGGCGATGGGGCGGGCTCGTGGGCACATGGCCGACCGCCTTTCCGCTCCGCAAGATGGAGACATCCCCGCGCCGGGGGCATGGGCGGCCTCCAGGCGAGGATGCGGTGCTCCCTTCGTCGTCGCCGTTCATGGCGCAGGCGTGACCGCGATGCCCGCGCGGGCCAGGCTCTCCATGATCGCCTGGCCCGCCGTTTCCACCATGGCCCGGGCTTCCTGAGCGTTGGCGGCGGTGGCGGAGAGATAGATCTGCAAGCGGACCCCCGGCCCGAAGGCGCGGGCCCGGGATTTGATGTAGACCTGCGGGGCGCGGCGTTGGATCTCCTCCAGCAAGGGAGCCAGCCGGGATTCGTCGCCGCAATCGGCGATCAGGCGCATCTCGGCGAAACCGGCACGGCCGAGACGGGCCTGCAGGAACGGCGCCAGGGGGCCCTGGACGATGGCTTTCATCTCCTCCGGGACGCCGGGGAGGCAGACCAAGGTCGTGGGGCCTTGCTCCAGGAGGACGCCGGGGGCGGCCCCCACCGGGTTGGGCAGGGGGATGGCGCCCCGGGGCAGCCGGGCCATCTTGCGCCGCGGCGGCGTGAGTTCCGCGTCGGCCACAAACCCTGCCGCGGCCAGCGCCCGGTAGCGTTCGGCCACCATCTCCAAGGCCTGGGGATGCTCTTCCAGGGGACACCCCGTGGCCTGGGCGACGGCGGCCAGGGTCCGATCGTCCTCGGTGGGGCCCAGCCCGCCGGTGGTGAAGAGGAGATCTGGAGCCCGCCCCAGGGCCCCTTCCAGTTCGGCCCGGATGGCCTCCACGTCGTCCGGCAGCAGGACCGCCCGTCGCACGCGGCCGCCCAGGCCGCTGAGGTAGCGGCACAGCCACGCCGTGTTGGTGTCGAGGACCTCCCCCAGCAGCAACTCGTTCCCGATGGCGAAGATCTCCGCCACCAGGGAGCGCGACGCCATAGGGTCACTCCGCATCCGGCTTCCGGGCGGACACGCGGCGCATCACCCGTTCGATGCTGGCGATCAGGTCGGAGGGCCCGAAGGGCTTGGTCAGGTAATCGTCTACGCGGGCGATGTGAAGGCCCAGGACGCGATCCACGTTGTGGGCCCGGGCGGTCACCACGATGACGGGGATGTGGCGGAGCGCGGGATCGGCCTTCATTTGCTGATAAACTTCCCACCCGTCGATGTCCGGCATCATCAGGTCCAGCAGAACCAGATCCGGCTTCTCCCGCCGGATGACCTCGATCCCCTCCCGTCCGCCGGTGGCCCATCCGACCAACTCGTAGCCCCGTCGGGTGACGATCAAACGGATGAGGTCGATCATGTCCTGATCGTCTTCGATGCAGACGATGCGGATCTTTCTGAGTGCTTCTTCGCTCACGGGCTTCTCCTCAAGGGGACCTCAACCTGACCCTCTAGAGGTCAGGAAGGCACCAGGGCATGTCCTGCCGCCAGCCTGGGTTGCTTTTAGTTTATCGAAGGCGGTGGGTTCGGGCAAGGGGGACGGCGGCCCCCTCATCCGCCGGCGGCGTGGGCCCCGGCCGCCGCATCCCGCACCACTCGGATGTGGAGTTCCCGCAACTGGCGCTCGTCCACCTCGGAAGGTGCGTCGAAGAGGAGGTCCACCGCGCTGGCCGTCTTGGGGAAGGCGATGACCTCGCGGATGTTCGGTTCGTCGGCCAGGAGCATCACCAGCCGGTCCAGCCCCAGGGCGATGCCCCCGTGGGGTGGCGCGCCGAACTCGAAGGCCTCCAGCAGGTGTCCGAAGCGGGCCTGGGCCTGCTCGGGGGTGTAGCCCAGCAGCCGGAAGACCCGCTCCTGGATCTCCCGCCGGTGGATCCGGATGCTGCCGCCGCCGATCTCGTAGCCGTTGCACACGATGTCATAAGCCTTGGCCCGCACCGAGGCGGGGTCGCTCTCCAGGCGGTCGAGGTCCTCGTCCATGGGAGAGGTGAACGGATGGTGCATGGCCTCCCAGCGTCCCTCCTCTTCGTTCCACTCGAACATCGGGAACTCCAGGATCCAGGCGAAGGCGAACTCGTCGGGGTCGGCCAACCGGAGTCGATCCCGGAGGAGCAGGCGCAGGCCGCCCAGGGTCTTGGCCACCGTCTCCGGCGCGTCCGCCACGATACACACCAGATCCCCTGCCGCCGCCCCGGTCCGCTCGGCGACGGCCGCCCGCTCTCCTTCCCGGAGGAAACGGGCCGCTGCCCCCCGGATGCCGTCGCCGGTGAAGGCCAGGGTGATCAGCCCCTTTGCCCCCAGGGACCGCGCGTAGGCGTTCCATTCTTCGATCTCCCGACGGCTGTAGCCGGCGCAGCCCGGGGCGCGCAGGGCCTTCACCTGGCCGCCGGAGGCGGCGGCGGCCCGGAAGACCTCGAACTCGCTCTCCCGAAGCACGTCGGTGAGATCCACCAGCTCCAGGCCGAAGCGAAGGTCCGGCTTGTCGGAGCCATAGCGGGCCATGGCCTCCGCGTAGGTCAGGCGCGGGAAGGGGGTGTGGAACCGCTTGTGGGGGGTCACTCGCCGGACGACCTCGATCAACAACCCCTCGATCAACTGGAGGATGTCCTCCCGGTCCACGAAGGACATCTCGAGGTCCAGTTGGGTGAACTCCGGCTGCCGGTCGCCCCGCAGGTCCTCGTCCCGGAAGCAGCGGGCGATCTGATAGTAGCGCTCGAGGCCGGCGACCATAAGCAGTTGTTTCAGTTGCTGGGGGGACTGGGGGAGGGCGTAGAATTTGCCGGGGTGGAGCCGGCTAGGCACGATGAAGTCGCGGGCGCCCTCCGGGGTGCTCTTGATCAGGATCGGCGTTTCCACCTCCACGAACCCCCGGGCGTCTAGGTAGTCCCGGATGGCCCGGGTCGTCTGGTGGCGCAGCATCAGGTTCCGCTGCATGCGCGCGCGGCGGAGGTCCAGATACCGGTAGCGCAAGCGGACCGTCTCGTCGACGCGGCGGCCGTCGTCATCGATGGAGAAGGGGAGAGGCCGGGCGGGGTTCAGGATCGCCACCTCGTGGGCCTCCACCTCGATCTCGCCGGTGGGCAGGTGGGGGTTCTCGGCCCCGGCCGGGCGGCGTCGCACCACACCCTGGACCTGGAGCACGTATTCCAGGCGGACCTGGTCGAGGACGGCGTGGGCGGCGGCGGAGCGGGAGGGATCGCTCACCACCTGCACCAGGCCGCTGCGGTCCCGCAGGTCGATGAAGATCAGACCGCCGTGGTCCCGCCGCCGATGTACCCAACCGGCCAACGTCACCCGCTCGCCGATGTGGGCGGGGCGCAACTCGCCGCAGCCATGGGTCTTCAGCATACGCTTCCCTCCGGATCCCTATCGCTGGAGAAGGCCGATCCCCTCTAAGGAATCGGGGCCGCCTGCCGGGTGGGCGGCCCCGATTCCGTCGCGCGCGGGCCTGCAGCCCGCGGGATGGCCGGCAACCACCCCCTACGGACGGCCTCCGGGGGCATCGTCCGGGCGGAACGGGTTCTTCCCGGGATGGGTTTTTCCCCAGTGCTCCATCGGTCGACCTCGGAAGGCGTCCGGGCGCTCATGGACGGGCCGTCGCGGCCCCCCTCGTGTCCCCCGGAGAGCGGCCCAGCCTTTTTAAGGATACGATGATCGATCTAGGAACGCAACGGGGGTCAGGCGCGATCGCCGGCCCGCTCGGCGGCTGCCCGGCGCACGATCTCCACGATCTCCTGCAGCAGGGCCTCGGGGTCCATCCCCGCCTTCTGAAGCAGCGCCTCGATTTGTCCGTTGAGCCGTTCCAGATCCTCCGGGGTGAGGGCCTTGGCGGTGAGCACCAGGATGGGGATGGCGCGGGTCTCCGGATCCCCCTTCAGGGCCTCCACCACCATGAAGCCGTCCATCCCGGGCATCATGAGGTCGAGGATGACCAGGTCGGGCCGCTCCCGGCGGGCGATGGCTGTCCCCTCTTGGCCACCGGGGGCCTCCAGGATCTGGTAGCCGCCGGCGCTCTCCAGGACACGGCGGATCAGCCGGCGGTCGTCCTCGGAGTCATCGATGACCAGGACGCGCAGGGGCCGCGGGCGGCCGTCCACCCGCTGGAGGGCCTCGAGGAGCTCCTCCTCGGTGAAGGGCTTGACCAGGTACTCCGCCGCCCCCCAGCTGAAGCCGCGCCCCCGTTCATCGACGATGGTGCAGACGATAACGGGGATGGCGCGGGTCTCTGGATCGGCCTTCAGTTCCTGGAGGACGGCCCAGCCGTCCTTGTGGGGCATCAGGATGTCCAGTGTGATGGCCACCGGGCGGAGCCGCCGTGCCATCTCCAGCGTCTCCCGCGGATCGGTCAGGCCCACCACCTCGAAGTCGTGCTTCTCCAGGTAACGCCGGTAGAGGGTGATGACGCCGGGGTCGTCGTCCACGCAGAGGATGAGCGGTCGGCCGGCGACGGGGGCCTCCCGGGCCTGGGGGCGCGCCCGAGGCAGGGTGAAGTAGAACGTCGATCCCTTGCCCACCTCGCTCTCTACCCAGATCCGCCCGCCCATCAGTTCTACCAACCGGCGAGCGATGGCCAGGCCCAGCCCGGTCCCTCCGTATCGCCGGGTCGTCCCGCTCTCCACCTGGGTGAACTCCTGGAAGATCTCCTCCTGTTTCTCCCTGGGGATGCCGATGCCCGTGTCCTGGACGCTGATGGTCACGAAGTGGGCGTCGGCGGACGCCCGCACGGCGATGAAGCCCTGGTCGGTGAACTTGGCGGCGTTGGAGACCAGGTTAAGCAGCACCTGGCGGGCGCGCTGGGCGTCGGCCCAGACCGGCGGGAGGTCCTCCGGGACCTCCTGGCGGAGCTCGATCGGTTTGTCCCGGGTGAGGCCGACGGCGGTGGACATCACGCCGCGGATGATCTCCCGCATGTCGACCTCGGAGAAATGGAGCTCCATCTTGCCGGCTTCGATCTTGGAGAGGTCGAGGATGTCGTTGATCAGGCCCAGCAGATGCTGGCCGGCGTTGTAGATGGCCATTAGGTCCTGACGCTGCAGGTCCGTCAGCGGCCCGTCGATCCCCTTGAGGATCACCCGGCTGAACCCGATGATGGAGTTCAGCGGGGTGCGCAGTTCGTGGGACATATTGGCGATGAACCGGGTCTTGAGGCGGTCCAGCTCCCGCAGGCGCTCCGCGGTTTGCTTCTGCTCCTCGTAGAGCATGGCGTTCTGCACGGCCACCGCCAGGTGGTCGGCCACGATCCCCAGGACGGCGAGATCCTCAGGGATGAAGGCGTGGGGGCGGTCGGCCTGGATCGTCAGGGCTCCCAGCAAACGATCGCCGACGATCAAGGGCAACGCCATCTCGGCACGGGTGTCGGGGAGCAGCGGGTTCCCATAGCGGGCCTCGGCCTCCTGGACGTCCTGGGCGATCACCGGCTGGCGGCGCGCGCAGGCTTGGCCGACCATGGATTCCCCGCCGACCCGGAGACGGTGCCCCTGGGCGACCATGCGGCGGCCGGCTTCCCCGGTGCCCGCCCGCAGGACCGCCCATTCGCCGGATGGATCCATAAGGAAGGCGCCGACATAGTAATAATCGAAGCGCTCTCGCACCAGATCCACCGCCCGCTGGAGGAGGGTCTCCACCTCCAGCACGCTGGCGATGGTCCGGGAGATCTCAGCGGCGGTCTGGATGCGGCGGGTCTGTCGCTGGGCCTGCTCGTAGAGCATGGCGTTCTCCAGGGCGATGGCCGCCTGCTGGGCAATGGTGTGGGCCAGACGCAGTTCCTCCGGAGTGAAGGCGTGGTGGTCGCGCATGTAATCCAGGCCCACGGTCGCGATGACCTCGCCGTGGGCGACCAGGGGCACGATGGCGATGGATCGGATGCCGAGGTCCGCGAGGAGCGGCCCGGTGGCCTCCAGGCGTCTGTCCTGGAGGACATCCCAGGCCCACTGGGGCTCCCCGGTCTCCATCGCCTGGCGGGTGAAGGCGTTGTCCACTTGGATGCGGATGCTGAGGAAGCCGCGGGCGGGGTATTCCGCCACCACCACCCCATAGCCCTTCCCCTTCTCCCAGAGGGCCGCGCCGCTGTGGTCGGCTCCCAGCGCCTCCACGTAGGCCCGACAGACCGCCTCCAGGATCTCCGTGAGGTGGAGGGAGCGGGCGAAGGTGAGGGCCAGGCGGTGGAGGAAATCCAGTTCCTGAGCCCGGGCCTGGGCTTGGGCGTAGAGTCGCGCGTTCTGCCAGGCGGTGGCCAGTTGATCGGCCATCACCTGGAGGGCCTGGATGTCCTCCTCGGTGAAGGCCGCTGCCTGCTCTGACTGGATGTCCAGGACCCCCACCAGTTCGCCGCGCACGATCATCGGGAGGGCGATCTCAGAGCGCGTGCGCGGGAGCAGGGGGTTGGCGAACCGGACCGGGTCCGCCCCCACGTCCAGCGCGATGCGGGCCCGACGGTGTTGGGCGGCCCAGCCCACCATGGACTGGCCGCCGATCTCCAGGCGGTGCCCGCGTTCTTTCATGATACGGCCTGGCTCGCCGGTGCCGGCCGCCAGCACCATCCACCGGCCCTCCGCGTCCGGGACGAACCAGCCCACATAGTAGTAATCGAAGCGCTCCCGGATGAGTTCCACCGCCTCGGCCATCAGCCGGTCCGGATCCAGGATGGTGGCCGTGATCCGGCTGACCTCGGCGGCGGCCTGCAACAGGCGGGCGCGCCGATCGGTCTCCCGAAAGAGCTCGGCCCGTTGGAGGGCCAGGGCCGCGCCATGGGCGAGGGCCTGCGCCAGGCGGAGTTCCTCCCCGCTGAACCATCGCTCCCGCCGGCTGTCCCACACCTCCACATGCCCGTAGTATTGGTCGCCCACCGTCAGGGGGATGAGCAGCACCGTCCGCCCCCCGTAGCGGGCCAGGAGGTCCGCCTCAGGGGCTCCCTGGGCCTCCAGTTCGCTGCGACGGAGCACCGCCGGCTGCTGGGTCCAGCGCATCTGGGCATAGAAGGGATAGTCCTCGTAGCGGTAGTAGGTCCCGAGGTCGGCGACCCGCTCCTCCGGCCTGGCGTCCGGTGCGTAGAACTCGCTCAACACCACGAAATGGAGGCCGTCCGCGGTGGCCCGGTTCACATAAGCGCTGGTCGCCCCTAGGGCCACGGTAAAGGCCCGGCAGATCCGGCTGAGGAACTCCACCTGGTCAGGGGTGGCCTCTACCAGGGCCGAGGCGACCTCGTAGAGCAGGGTCTGCTCGCGCAGGCGACGATCCAGCTCCTCGAAGAGCCGGCGGTTCTGCAACACCACGGCGGCCGTGTCGGCCAGGGTCTGCAGCCGACGGAGCGTCCGCTCCTCCAGCATCAGCGGCCCTTGCGTGCCCTGGGCGATGAGCCAACCCCAGAACTGCTCCCCGGACCAGAGCGGGAAGAAGGCGATCGATCGGACGCGGTGCCGCAAGTAGAAAGCACGGCTGACTTCGTCCAGCCCGGGATCGGCCGCCACGTCGGGGATGAGGATCGGATCGCGGGTCGGCGGACTGGCGATGAAGGGCAGTTCGGCCGGGGTGTAGCGCCGGGGCTCCGTGAAGAGGCCCCGCTCCCGATCCCAGATCAGGCGGGCCTCCAGGACCCGCTCCTCCGGTTGGGCCTCCGGGTTCTCCAGCAGGGTCAACACGTAGCGGTCCACCCCATGGGCGGGGAGGTGGGTCAGCAAGGTGCGGGCCGCCTCCTCCACAGAGGTCGCCGCGGTGAGGTCGCGGGTGGCCAGATACAGGGCTTGGGCTTCCTCCAGGGCGGCCTGGGCCTGGGCATACAGCCGGGCGTTCTCCACCGCCACCGCCAGTTGATCGGCGACGATCTGGAGGACCGAGAGGGCGCCGGGCTCAAAGACCTCCTCCAAGGTGCTCTGGACGTCCAGTACGCCGATCACCCGCTCGCCGATCTTCAAGGGCAGGGCAGCCTCTGCCCGCGTCTCCGGGAGCAGTTCGTTCTTGAAGTGGATGGGATCCTCGGCGGTGCGCTGGGCGACCCGAGGGCGCCGGTTCGCCGCCACCCAGCCGACTAGGCTCTGCCCCCCGACGGCCAGCCGGTGCCCCCGCTCCTTCAATCGCCTCCCCACCTCGCCGGTGGACTCGCGGAGGACGGCCCATTCGCCAGCCTCGTCCAGGAGGAACACCGAGACATGGTAGTAGCCCAGGCGATTCCGAATGAGGTGGACGGCGGTCCGGAGGAGCTCCTCCAGATCCAGGGTGGAGGCGATCAGGCGCCCCATCTCGGCCGCCGTCTGTAACTGATGGGTCCGCTCCTGGACGCGGCGCTCCAGGTTCTGATAGAGGTCCTGGAGGCGTATGGCCATCGTGTTGAACGTCTCCGCCAGCAGGCCCAGTTCGTCCCGGGAGGGGATGGGGACCCGGACGCCCAATTGGCCAGCGCCTAGGCGCTGGGCGGCCTCGGTCAATTGGGCCAGGGGGCGGGTCAGGGAAGAGGCGGCCATAAAGGAAAGGGCCACGGCGGCACCGCCCAGCACGAGGGCCCAGAGCAACGCCTGTTGGCCCAGGCGCCGGACCGGGGCTAGGGCTTCCTCCTCCCCCTGGATAACAGCCAACACCCAGCCCCGATCGACCAGGGAGGGCAGCCGATGGGAAATCTCGGGTCCCACCCGGCTGTAGGCCACCAGGAAATCCGGCGTGGAGGCCACCCCCTCGGGGGGGATGACGGGGAGGGCCGTGATCAGCTGGGAGCGATGAAGCAGCCCCAGCGGGTCCATCAACACGACCCCGTCACGGTCCAGGAGAAGGGCCCGCCCGGTGCGCCCGGACCGGAACTGGCTGAGGATCCCGAAGATCTGGGAGGCGCCGTAGGCGCTCCGCAGCACCCCGATCGCCTGGCGGGTGTCCCGGCGATAGACCGGGACGGCCAGGTAGACCACCGAAGTCTGGAGATCCTCGTCGAACGTCAAGTCGCTGATGTAAAGGGCGCCGCGGCCTTGGTTCCATGCCGCCTTCCACCACGGCTCCTGATCGAAGCGGAAGGCCCGGGGGGGCTCGGTGGCGGCCGTGAGGGCGCCATCCGCATCCGTGAGCATCAGATGGAGATGGCCCTGGAGGCGGCCGCGGAGGTCCCGGAGTTTCTCCGCCGCCGGGCTCTGGAGGATCCGTCGCCGCAAAGCGGAGTCCGAGCCCAGCGACCAGAGCAGCGCCTCTTGCTGGATGACATAGGCCCGCTGGACAGGATCCGCGTGGGTGAGGGAGCGATCCATGGCGGTCGAGATGAGGGTTTCCTCCTCCGCCCCCATGCTCAGGACCTCAAGCTGATGCCAGAGGTCCTTCTCCAAGGCGGCCCGCTGGGTGCGGGCGAGGTCCCGAAACTCCACTAGGATCTGGCGGTGGAGGGCATCCTCTATCACGCGTCCAAACACCTCCACCATCCCCACCACGCTGACCAGCACCACCAGCGAAAAGCCGGCCAGGAACTTCCAGCGCAGCGGCCAGGCGCTCCAGTCCAGCGTGACCATGGCTCCCCTCCTCAGCCCAGCGTCCAGACCTCCTCGCCGGCGAGGATCCGCCGGATCTGCTCGGGGAAGGCGTCGGGATCGATGGGCTTGCCGATGAACCCATCGAAACCGGCCTCCCGGGCCCGCCGCATGTTGTCCTCGGTGGCCTCGGCGGACACCGCCACCACGCGGGTTCCCTGGAAATGGGGATGGGCGCGGATCTGCCGCAGCACCTGATAGCCGTCCTCGTAGGGGAGGTGGATGTCCAACAGGATCAGGTCGATGCGGGGCAACTGGCTGGCGAACTCCAGCACCTGCCAGCCGGAGGCCTTCCATTGGATCTCGCGAACCCCCACGTAGCCCAGCAGCCGGGCGATCAGGACGAAGTTCTGGAGGTTGTCCTCCACCACCAGGACGGTAGCCTCCTGTGGCGAGACCGGGGCGCGGATCGGCTCAGGGGCCATGGCGGGCCTCCTCGGTCTTCAGGAAGGCGGCGATCTGCGCCGGGAGGGCGTCCACATCGATCGGCTTGGGGATATAGCCGTCGCATCCGGTGGCCAGGGCCCGCTCCCGCGTCCCTCGGATCACATCGGCGGTGAGGGCGATGATGGGGACTCCCTGGAGGTGGGGCATCTGCTTGAACCAGCGGACCAGTTCGTAGCCGTCGATATCGGGGAGATGAAGATCCACCAGGATCAGGTCGGGGCGCATGGACTGGGCCAGCGCCAACCCTCTGGGCCCATCCTCCGCCTCCACGACCCGATACCCCTCCGCCTCCAGGATCCGCCGGACCAGCAGTCGGTTTTCGAAATTGTCTTCAATGTATAGAATGGTGGAACCCATTCAATCCCCCGTATGGGGAAATTCCCATCCATGGAATCGATGGAGCAAGGTTACTCTAACCCAAGGGCCTGTCGTTGTCAAGGGAGCCTGCCCTTGGGTTTCCCCGTGCCCTCGCTGCCTGGCGGAGCGGTTTGTAAATAGAAACCGGAGGAGCCAGCAGCCTCGTTACGGGGAGGGAAGGATGAGCGTGACGGCGCCGAAGGGGTTTCGGGCGTCCGGCGTGGCCTGCGGGATCAAAGCCGGCGGGGCCTTGGATCTGGCCCTGGTGTTCAGCGACCGGCCGTGCGCCGCAGCCGGGGTCTTCACCACCAACTGGGTGAAGGCCGCCCCGGTCCGCTACGACCAGACGCTGTTGGCCCGCCGTCAGAGGGGTTTCCGGGCGGTGGTGATCAACTCGGGGAACGCCAACGCCTGCACTGGCCCCCGGGGCCTCTCGGACGTTTATGCGCTGGTGGAGACGGCGGGGTTCCTGTTGGGGGTCCCCCCCGAGGCCATCCTGGTGATGTCCACAGGCGTCATTGGGGTGCCGCTGCCGATGGACCGTCTTCGGGCCGGCCTGCTGGCGGCCGTGGCCGCCCTCTCCGAGGGGGGCGGCGAGGCGGCGGCGCGGGCCATCATGACGACGGACACCCGGCCCAAGATGGCCTTCCGCCAGCTGAACCTGAACGGCGTCCCGGTCACTCTAGGGGCGATGGCCAAGGGGGCGGGGATGATCCATCCCCACATGGCGACCATGCTCGCCCTGATCACCACAGACATCGCCGCGGATCCGGACCGTCTGGACCGGCTGCTCCGGGAGACGGTGGAGGAGAGTTTCCATCGGATCACGGTCGATGGGGACCAGAGCACCAATGACACGGTGCTGCTGTTGGCCAATGGGGCCTCGGGCCTTGCCCTGGACGCCCGCACCGAGCCGGCTTTCCGGGAGGCCCTGACCGGCCTTTGCGTCGAATTGGCCCAGGCCATCGTGCGGGACGGGGAGGGGGCCACCAAGTTCGTGGAGATCCGGGTGCAGGGCGCCCGCACCCGCGCGGAGGCCCGGCGGATCGCCCGGCACATCGCCGCCTCGCCCCTGGTCAAGACCGCCTTCTACGGCGCGGACCCGAACTGGGGGCGGATCCTCGCCGCCGCCGGGGCCGCCGGCGTCTCCCTCGATCCGGATCTCCTCTCCCTATGGATCCGGCGCGGCGACGGTCATCCCCTGCTCCTGTTCGATCGCGGAGCGCCGGTCCCCTATCTGGAAAACGAGGCCCGGGCGGTCTTCGCCGCGCCCGCTTTCCAGGTCATCCTGGACCTGAGGCTCGGGGAGGCGGAGGACTGGGTCTGGACCTGCGATCTCTCCCACGATTACGTGACCATCAACGGGCGGTATCGGACGTAAGGGGGCTTGGGTGTGGTGGGCATGGCGGAGGCGGCGCGGCTGCTCGCCCAACTGATCGCCATCCCCTCCCCCAGCGGCGCGGAGGGGGAGATCCTGGCCTTCCTGGAGGGCTGGCTCCGAGCGCGAGGGTTCCCGGTGGCGGCCTTCCCGGTCCCCGGCCATCCCTGGCCGAACCTGGTGGTCAACCCCCAGCCCCGTCCCCGGCTTCTGATCGACGTCCATGTGGACACGGTGCCCCCCCAGGGGGGTGCCGGGCCCGTCGGGCCGGTCGAGCGGGACGGCATGCTGTATGGGCTGGGGAGCGCCGACGCCAAGGGTGGGCTGGTGGCGGTGCTCCTGGCCGTGGAAGCGCTGGGGGCCGGGCAGCTGGCAGACTCCCCCATCACGCTGGCGCTGACCGTGGACGAGGAAAACCGGGGCCGAGGGGCGGAGGCCCTCGCCCGGGGGTGCCGGCCGGAGATGGTGGTGGCGGTGGAGCCCACTGGGCTCACCATTGGGGTCGCCGAGGCTGGGACCCTGGAACTGGCCCTGGAGGTCCGGGGGCGGGCCGCCCATGGCTCCGTGGTGGAAGGCGGCCGCAACGCCATCCGGGAGGCTTTGGGGCTCCTGCGGGACCTGGAGGCCCTTCCGGTGATGCGGGCGGAGCATCCCCGGATCGGACAGGGGGCGGTGACCCCCCTGTTCATCCAGGGGGGGGAACGGGCGCTGGTGATCCCAGAGCGCTGCCTGCTGCACCTGGATCTCCGATGGCTCCCGGGGATCCCTCGGGACCGTTTCCTTCAGGAAATCGCGGGCGTGTTGGCCCGGTATCCGGTCGCCTGGGAGATCGTTGACCTCTCGGCCCCCTTTGAGACCCCGGAGGAGGCCCCCCTTGTGCAGGCGATGGCCCGGGCCCTGGAGACGGTCGGGCTTCCGGCGATCCAGAGCGGGATGCCGAGTTGGACCGATGCGGAGCCTTTCGCCCGCTTCGGGGCCCAGGCGGTGGTCTTCGGTCCGGGGGATCTGTCCCTCGCCCACACCCCGGCCGAGCATATCGCCTTAGCGGAGATCCTCCAGGCGGCCCGCGTCTTCCAGCATCTGTTGGAAGCCTTCGCGCGCCCCTGAAGGG
>NZ_PSLG01000058.1:0-12965 GCF_040289485.1 Thermoflexus sp. | reverse complement strand
GCTGACTGTTCTCCGCGATCTGGCGACTGTTCTCTTGGACCTGCTGAGTGAGGGCAGCGATCTGGCGGCTGTTCTCTTGAACTTGCTGGGTGAGGGCCGCAATCTGCTGACTGTGCTCCTGGACTTGCTGGGTGAGGGCCCCAATGGCTTCCCAAACCCTTCGGAACTCCTCGTGCATCTCCTGGCGCAACGTCGCGATGGCCTCCCAGACCCTCCGGAACTCTTCGTGCATCTCCAGCCGCAGGCGCTCCACGCGCTCGGGGAGCGCCAATAGTTCCTCCGTCAGGAGGCGGCGCCGCAGCGCCTCCCGGAAGGCTGGGTCGCGATCGATCAACTCCAGCAACTTCGCCCGGAAGGCCGGGTCCTCCAACAACGCCTCGATGGAGACCGCCATCCTCCCTCCTCCGGATCGGGTTCGCTCTTAGCATAGCATCGCATTTCGAGCCCGTCAATCGCATCCGAGGATGTTTAAAGGGCTCGAGGTCGCACGGTTGTGCGAACCAGGCGGTCGATTCGGTTCGTTGGGCTTGCGGCCCCCGGCCCGGCCCTTCCCTCGGCTCGCCTTGACGATCCGCCTGTCTCCCGGTAAGATTAAGAACGGGTGAAGACCGTGGCCCCGTCGTCTAGCCCGGTCTAGGACGCTGCCCTCTCAAGGCAGAGATCGCGGGTTCAAATCCCGCCGGGGCCACCTTCCGCGGGCGCGGCCGGTGCCGCGCCCGCTCTTTTGCCGGCGCCAGCCCCTTCCCCAAGGTCAACCCGATGGATTACGTCCGCTGGTTGCGCGAGCGGATCGGACCGGAGCCCGTCTGGCTGGTCTATGCCACGGCCCTGATCCGAAACGAGAGGGGCCAGATCCTCCTGCAACAGCGGCGGGATCTCGGCGGATGGGGGTTGCCGGGTGGCGTGATGGAGCCCGGCGAGTCCCTGCTCCAGGCCCTCCACCGAGAGGTGGCCGAGGAAACCGGCCTGGCCATCCACGTGGAGCGGCTCCTGGGCCTCTACACCACCCCCGACTTCGAGGTCCACTACCCCAACGGCGATGTCGTCCATCCGGTGACCGCCGGCTTCCTCGCCCGCCCGATCGGCGGGGCCCTCCGCCCGGACGGGATCGAGTCGGCGGCCCTGCGCTGGGCTTCCCCGGAGGACCTGCCTCCGCTGCCCCCCTGGTATCAGGCGATGGTCGCCGACGCCGCACGGGAGGACCCTGCGGCCACCTTCCGCCATGGCTCCCCCGGGTCGGCGCGGGCCGCCCTTGGGGAGACCATCCGGCGCCTCCGCGCTCGGGTGGGTGCCGCCACCCTGGTGGTCCCAGCGACCAGCGCGGTGGTCTTCAACGCACGAGGAGAGGTCCTCCTCCAGCGACGGGAGGACACGGGGGAGTGGGGGCTCCCCGGAGGGATCATGGAAATCGGGGAGCGGATCGACCAGACGCTGGTCCGGGAGGTGGCCGAGGAAACCGGCCTGCTGGTGGAGCCCATGCGCCTGGTGGGCCTCTACACGGATCCGGCGTGGACCTTCGTCTATCCGAATGGGGACCGCTCCCAGCCGGTGGTGGCCTGCTTCGAGGCCCGCATTGTCGGCGGGGCGCTGCGGGCGGATGGGCAGGAGTCGCTGGAGGTGGGGTTCTTCCCCCTCGACCGGCTCCCGGAGCCCCTGGACCCCCGGTGGCGGATCCGGATCGAGGACGCGGTGGCCCGCCATCCCTGGGCGGTGGTGCGCTGATGGCCCGTTCCCGATGGCTGCTGGCCTTGGGGCTGCTGGCCGCGTTGCAATGGATGGCGCTGTGGCTGGCCCATGGGGAGGCCGGGAGCGCCTGGGTTCCCTCGCCGCTCCCTACACGGACTGCCACCCCCTCGCCGACGCCCACGGCGACGCGAACCCCTCCCCCAACCCCTACTGCGACGCCGATCCCTTCCCCGACCCCGACGCCTCCCTGCATGCCGGGGCACTGGGCCTCCGGCCGCATCCCGGTCCCGGACATGGGCTTGGAGATTCCTTACCGAGTCTATCTCCCTTCCTGCCTGCAGAGCGGGCGCCGCTATCCCACCCTCTATCTGCTCCATGGCCATCCGTATGATGAGAGCCACTGGGACACCCTGGGGATCGACGAGGCGTTGGAAGCTGGGATCCGGGCGGGCCGTTGGCCACCTGTCCTGATCGTTCTCCCCGGTTTCCCTGACGATCTTTTCGTTTACACCAGCGGTGGACCGGGCTCCGTGGAGGCCGTGTTGTTGGAGGCGGTGATCCCTGCCGTCGAGGCCGCCTATCCGGCGGAAGGGGCCCGCTGGGCCCGGGCCATTGGCGGGATCTCGCGGGGCGGCGTGTGGGCGCTGGAGATCGCCTTCCGCCACCCGGAGGTCTTTGCGAGCGTGGGGGGTCATAGCCCCGCTCTCAGCGTGAACAAGGCACCACCCGATTTTGATCCCTTCGTCCTGGCGAGGCAAGCGGACCTCGGGGGGCTGCGGATCTACTTGAGCGCGGGGGATTCCGATTGGGCGCTGGAAGGGATCCAACGGCTGGCCGAGGCGCTGGCGGCGCGGGGGATCCCGGTGCGCCTGGAGGTGCACCCGGGCGCCCACGAGGACGCCCTGTGGGCCGGGGCTTTGGATGCCTATCTCGATTTCTACACCGCCCCTTGGCGCGCGGGCCCCCCTTGACTCGAGACACAGCATGCTGTGTCTCTGCCTCCAGGCGCAGCGCGCTGGGCTCCTACCTTAACCATGAGGTGAAGACCCCATGGGGGAGGAAGGCCGGGCCTTCGTCCGCCGCATCCTCCAGCCGGCGGCCCTGGTGGCCGGCCTGAGCCTGTTGGGCAAACTGACCGGCTTCCTCGCCCAGGCGGCGGTGGCCGCGCGCTTCGGGACCGGGCTGGAGAAAAGCGCCTTCGACGTGGCCATGGTGATGCCGGATTTCCTGTTCCTCTTCAGCGGAGGAACCCTGGCCGTGGTCCTGGTCCCGGTGCTGACCGCCCTCTCGATCCGGGACCCAGGGGAGGCAGCGCGCCTAACGACGACGCTCCTCGTTCTGACGGGGGCTGGGCTGGCCCTGGCCGGCATACTGATCGCCTGGAGCGCCCCCTTCTGGGTCCGGACAGTCTTCGGGCCAGGGCTCCCGCCGGCCGCCCAGGAGACAGCCATCCACCTGCTCCGGGTGCTCTGGCTGGTGGCGGTGCTCTTCGGCCTCAGCGGGGTGCTCACCGCGGCGTTGCACGCCGCTCGGCGCTTCGCCTGGCCGGCCCTGGGCTCCGTCCTCGCCGACGGAGGTCCCATCCTCGGGGCGCTCCTCCTTGCCCGGCTTTGGGGCATCACCGGGCTGGCGTGGGGGGTGGTCCTGGGGGCCCTCCTCCATAACGGGGCGCTGCTGCCGGGCTTGTGGAAACAGCCCTGGACCTGGGCGGTGGATGTGCGACATCCCGCCCTGCGCGCGGTAGGGGCGATGCTGCTCCCCCGGGCCCTCATCGTGGCCCTGGCTTACTTTCAGATCGCGTGGGGCTACCGGCTGGCTGGCGGGCTGGATCCCGGCGCCGTTGCCGCCCTGGCCTACGGCTGGCGCCTCATGCAGGTCCCTCAGACCCTGATCAGCACCAGCCTGGCCACCGTGCTGCTGCCCACCCTGTCGGCCCATGCCGCCCGGGGGGATCCATCGGCGTGGCAGCGGGATCTGGGATGGACGCTGGGGCTCGCGGCAGCCCTTTCCCTCTTGGCCGGGGGCGCCCTGGGATGGGGCGGCGAGATCGTGGCCCGGGGTCTGTTCGCCCGCGGCGCCTTCGGGGAGGCCTCCGCGGAAGCCGTCGGTGCTGCCCTGCGGGGCTTCGCCCCCGGGCTGTTCACCTACACGGTCGTCGAGTTGACGGCCCGGGCCTTCTACGCTCGTCAGGACTTCCTGTGGCCGCTAGGGGCAGCCGCCATGGGCACGGCCGCCTATCTGGGGCTGGCGCCCCTCTCGGTCCGCCTTCTGGGCCCCGCCACTGGTCCTGCCCTGGCCCACAGCCTGGCCATCGGCTTCGAGGGCTTCCTCCTGCTGCTCGGGCTCGGCAGGGATCGAGTCCTCGGGCGGTTTTCGCGAAGGGGAGAAGGGTAGCGTTAAAATGAAGGGCGATGGCAGGGACCCATCCCGGGTCGGGAGGGCCACAGGCGTGGGCCGGCGCTCCGCAGATGAACTGTCGGAAAGGGACCTGCTGGACGCCCTGCGGCGGGGGGACCGGCAGGCCTTCGCGGCGGTGATCGACCGCTGTGGGGACGCCGTTTACCATGTCGCCTACCGGCTGTTGGGGAGCCGGGAGGAGGCAGAGACATCTTCCAGGAGACCTTCCTGCAAGCCTTCCGGAACCTCAGCCGCTTCCGGGGGGAGGCCAAACTGTGCACCTGGCTCTACCGGATCGCCTACAACCTCGCCCTGATGCGGCTGCGCCGGAAGGAGCCGGAGACCATCTCCATCGATCAGCCCTTGGTGCTGGAGAACGACGAGGAGATCCCCCGCGAGTTGTTCGATTGGTGCTGCCTGCCGGAGGAAGAACTGCTGCGGGCGGAGCTCCGGACGGTCCTGGAGGAGGCCATCCAGAGCCTGCCGGCCGGCCTGCGGCTGGTCTTCCTGCTCCGGGAGGTAGAGGGGCTGTCCACAGAGGAGGTGGCTCATATCATGGGCCTCACTCCGGACGCGGTCAAGACGCGGCTCCACCGCGCCCGTCTGCAATTGCGGGAGCGCCTCTCCCGCTATTTCGCCGAGGAACTCCAGCCGGGGATCGGTGGGGAGCGGAGGGATCGATGACCAGGCGCTGTCGGGAGTGGCTGGATCGGCTCTCGTTGTATCTCGATGGGGAACTGTCGGAGGCCCTTTGTCGGGAACTGGAGCGGCATCTGGCGGAGTGCCCGGATTGCCACGTCGTCTTCAACACCACCCGCCGCACCATCGAACTCTACCGCCGCTACGGTCGTCCCGCCATGCCGGAGGAGGCGCGCGCCCGCCTGTTCCGCATCCTCCACCTCGACGACCTCCGGGACCTCCGCGTCGACCTATGAGGGCGGCTCCCCCAGGGCGCGGCGGAGGCCGTTCAGGTCGGTGATGAAGGCCACCCGGAAGAGGAAAGCCCGCAAGGAGGGACTCTGGGCCCAGAGCCGGCGCACCCGCGGCCCGACAGGATCCTCCGCCCCAGCGGCCCCTTCCTCCGCCGCGTAGGCCCCGTAGAAGGCGAAGTAGGCTTGGTTCAGTTTGCGCAAGACATACCCGTGCGAGAGGAAAACCCGCCGGCGGGCCTCCATGTAGCGCTCCGCCCGCCGGATCTCCCCCAGCGCCAGCAGCCGCTCCACCACGGTGCGGGTCCGGGCCATCTCCCGTCCGAAGTCGAAGGCCGGTCGTCCCGCTGCGGCCGCCGGCGCCGCATCCGCAGGGGCAGGCGACGGAAGGTGGTCCGGGTAGAAGCGGGCCAGCCACGACCGGCCTAAGGACCGCCCGGCCAGTTCGGCGACTGTCTCGTTGATGGCCCGGGCCTCGGGGCGCTCATAGAACCATCCCAGGGGCCACATGAAGAGCCAGTGGTGGGTCCACTCGTGGGCGATGGTCTCCACCAGGGCGGGGAGGGATCCGGTCTCCAGGACCATGGCCGGGTAGAAGGCCAGGCCCCCGAGGGGCACCACCAGCGAGGAGCGGTTCAGACGCCCGTCGACGGCTGCCTCCAGCCGGGCCATCTCGTCGGCCGTCAGGTCGGCCCGGAGCGGGATGGCCGCCTCCAGGTGGAGGCGATGGCGGGGCGAGAGGACCAGCAGGTTCGGCATCGCTGTCAGGCGGAAGTTCACCGGAGGGACGGGGTGGCCCAACAGGGTCAGGCCCTCCTGGCGCAGCAGCCGGGCGAGCTGCTCGGCAAGGATCGCCTCGGCCAGCGGGCGCAGGGCGTGGGCCCAGCGGCGGGCCTGCGCCCACTGCCGACGGAGGGCCTCCCCTTGAGCGGGGTCCGGGGCCTGGGGGGCGCTGAGCAGGCGCTCCAGCCCTGCGGCAGCTTCATCGGCCTCGGACACGCGCTGGAGATAGATGCGGACCGCCCGATCCTGGGCTGGGGCGTCCAGGAAAGCCTGGAGGGCGGCGGCATCCCACAGCGCCTTCTCCAGCCAGACCTGGAAGGCCCACGTGGCGAAGGGAAACCCGTGCCCCTGAAGGATCTCGGCGGTCCGCGTCTCCATCGATGGCGGAGGCTGGGCCGCCGGGAGGCCCAAGGCCGCCAGGCCCAGCAGGAGAAGAGGGAAAAGCCGCCGCCTTCCCATCGGGGGACGCCTTCTCAGATGATGATAGGCTCCTGCCAGGTCCCCCATACCGCCTTGAGGGCGCAGGTGATCTCCCCGAGGGTCGCGTAGGCGCGCACGGCGTCCAGGATATAGGGCATGAGGTTGACGTTCTCGCGACGGGCGGCCTCCTGGAGGGCGGCCAGAGCCTGGCCAACCCGTTCGTTGTCGCGCTCCATGCGCAGTTTCTGCAGGCGGGCCCGCTGCCGGCGCTCCCCATCGGGGTCCATCTGGAGGATGGGCGGCTTGATCTCCTCCTCCTCCACGTACTCGTTGACGCCGACGATGATGCGCCGCTTCTCATCGATCTCCTTCTGATAGCGATACGCGGCCTCGGCGATCTCCCGCTGGAAGAAGCCGGCCTCGATGGCCGGGATCACGCCGCCCAGTTCCTCGATCTTGCGGAAATACTCGTAAGCCTGCTGCTCCAGGCGGTTGGTCAGGTATTCGACGTAATAACTGCCCCCGAGGGGATCGACGGTGTTCGTCACGCCAGTCTCGTGGGCAATGACCTGCTGGGTGCGCAGGGCGAGTTTGGCGGCGAACTCGCTGGGGAGGGCCAAAGCCTCGTCGAGGGCGTTGGTGTGTAACGACTGGGTGCCGCCCAGCACCGCCGCCAGGGCCTGGATAGCGACCCGGATCACGTTCACGTAGGGCTGTTGGGCGGTCAGGGTGCAGCCGGCCGTCTGGGTGTGGAAGCGCAGCCACCAGGAGCGCGGGTTCTTGGCCCCGAAGGTCTCCTTCATCTCCCGGGCCCAGATGCGGCGGGCGGCCCGGAACTTGGCGATCTCCTCGAAGAAATCGTTGTGGCAGTTGAAGAAGAACGAGAGGCGCGGCGCGAAGGAATCGATGTCCAATCCCCGCCGGAGGCACCACCGCACATACTCGAAGCCGTCGGCCAGGGTGAAGGCCAGTTCCTGGGCCGCCGTGGCCCCCGCCTCCCGGATGTGGTAGCCGCTGATGCTGATGGGGTTCCATTTGGGCACGTGCTTCGACCCGAACTCGATCATATCCACCACGAGGCGCATCGAGGGCTCCGGCGGGAAGATCCACTCCTTCTGGGCGATGTATTCCTTGAGGATATCGGTCTGGGTGGTCCCACCGATCTGATCCCACGGGATGCCGCGCTTCTCGGCCACGGCCAGATACATCGCCCAGATGATGGCCGCCGGCCCGTTGATGGTCATCGAGGTGGTGATCTGGTCCAGGGGGAGGCCGTCCAGGAGGATCTCCATATCCAGAAGGGAGGAGACGGCAACGCCGCACTTGCCGAACTCCCCCTCGGCCATGGGGTCGTCGGTGTCGTAGCCGTAGAGGGTGGGCAGGTCGAAGGCGATGGAGAGGCCGGTCTGGCCGTGTTCCAGCAGATACTTGAAGCGGGCGTTGGTCTCCTCGGCTGTGCCGTATCCAGCGAAGAGCCGCATGGTCCAGAGGCGGCCCCGATACATCGTGGCGTGGATGCCGCGGGTGAACGGATACTCGCCGGGGAACCCCAGGTCCCGCATGTAGTCGAAGTCCGGGATGTCCAGGGGGGTGTAGAGGCGGTTCACCGGCTCGCCCGAGACGGTGGTGAAGGTCTCCTGGCGCTCGGGCATGCGGGCCAACCATTGCTGCAGCGTGGTCTCCTCCCAGCGATCCCGGGCCGCGGCCAGTTCCTTCAGTTTCTCCCGATCGAACATCGGCCACCTCCTCACCGGACCGGAATGCCGTCCGCTGGCGGGGCGTCGATCCCAGGCGGCCCGGACGCTCCCGCCTGTGTCCTTGCCATGATACACAGGGAGGGAGAGGAACAACAAACGATCGGTCGGCGCGGCGGCGCTGGCTCAATCGGGCGTCCAGCCCCGCCACTCCGTCACCTCCTCAATCGGCCGGCGGGGGGTCTGGCGGGGCGGCGCGTCCGGGGCCGGGTAGCCCAGGTAGATGAAGCCCATGAACTGGGCGTCCTCGGGGAGCCCCAGCCAACGCAACAGGAGGGGGTGGTAGGCGGTATCGCCGGTGCGCAGGTAAGCCCCCAGGCCCATGGCGTGGGCGGCGAGGAGGATGTTCTGGATGGCGGCAGCGGCCGCGACGATGTTCTCATGGGTTTCAATGGGATCCCGGCCCTTGAGGCAGCCCACGGCGATGATCACCGGGGCGCGGTGGGGCTTGGCCCGCTCGCGGTTCAGCTCCTCCTCGGTGGCCTCCGGCTTGGTCGCCCGGAGGATCTGGGCGAAGACCTCCCCGAGCTCGTCCCGGGCCTTCCCGGCGATCACGACGAACCGCCATGGCTCCGTCAGGCGGTGGTTGGGGGCCCGTACGGCGGCCCGCAGCAAGGTCTCGATCTCCTCCCGCCTCGGCCGCTCCGGCCGAACCCGCCCCACCATGTGCCGGGTCATGATGGCTTCCAGCGCGTCCATGGCTTTCCCTCCGGGAGCCTTTTCCCTTATTCTGCCGGAAAGGAGCAGCTCCATCAACAAACCCGCACAAGGCCCTGGGCCGTGGGGACGACCGGCGCGAATGGGAGAGGAGATCGGTCGGCGCGCCCTTCCATCAGCCCAGCCGCATCTCGCTGGAGTGTCCCGGGAAGACCTTGGCCTGGGGGTTGATATACGTGGCAGCGTAGTTCACCGCCGTGGCTGCCTGGGCGAAGCCGATGACGATGAGGTTCAGGGGCTCCACTCCCTCAGGGGCCGCGATGTCCCCCGCGGCATAGACACCAGGGAGGTTGGTCTCCATCCGCGCGTTGACCTTGATGTAGCGGTTGCCCACCGTCTCCAGCCCCCAGCCCCTGATCGGCCCCAGGTCGGCCTTGAACCCCAGGCTCATGATCACCGCATCCACAGGGAGCCGCGTCTCCTCCCCGGTGCGGTTGTTGAAGATCACCACCTCTCGCACCGTCCCATCGTCCCCCGGATGGATCGCCTTGATCTCATGGAAGAGCCGAATGTCGATGCCGGAGCGCATCAACTCGGCCACGCTGCCGGGATGGGCCCGGAACTGATCCCGCCGATGGATGAGGGTGATGTGGGCCGCGTAGTCCTTGAGGTTCAGCGCCCAGTCCACCGCCGTGTCCCCCCCGCCGACGATCAGCACCCGCTTGTTGCGGAAGGGCCGCCGCTCCGACACCACATAGTAAAGCCCCCGCCCCTCGTATTGGTCGATCTCCGGCTTCCCCAGCCGGTTGGGCTGAAAGGCCCCGATGCCCGCCGCGATGAGCACCGCCCGCGCCGGATGGACCCCCCTGCCCGTCTCCACCACCCACAGGCCGTCCGCCCGGCGCAGGCCGATCGCCCGCTCGCCCAGACAGAACACCGGGTTGAAGGTCGAGGCCTGCTCCACCAGCAGGCGCACCAGGTCCTTGGCCATGATCTTGGGATGGCCGGGGACGTCATAAATGAACTTCTCAGGATACAGCACCGCCAGTTGTCCGCCCGGCTGCGGCAGGGCATCGATGATCTTTGCATGCAGCCCCCGCAGGCCCGCATAGAAGGCGCCGAACAGCCCGGTCGGGCCCGCCCCGATGATCACCAAATCCACCGGCTCCGCCGCGCCCGACAACCCCTGCATGCGTGCCTCCTCTCGCGTTGTGATGAAAAGCGCAATTCCATTATACCATCCGGCCCCAGTCCCCAGGTTCTTTCGCTCCCCTCCGCTTGCGGTTACAATGGAGGCGGTTCCGTGCCGACGGGCCCTGGGATCGGCCCGCGCGGGGCATTCTTATTAGGAGGTAAAGCCCGATGAGCCTACGGTTCCGCGCCAGAACCGCATCCCCCCGCGGCGTGCCGCCGTGGGGATGGCTGGCCGGGTTGGGGGGCCTGGCCCTCTTGATGCTGATCGCCGTCGGCCTCTGGAAGGGCCGCCCCGCTGTCCCCTGCCAGCCGGCCACCGCCGCAGCCCCTTTCGCTTTGCCCACCTTCCGGCTGGCCCCCTTGGACCCCAGCGCAACGGTCCAGGTGGCGGTCCTCCCCTTTGCCGAGCCAGACGCCACCCTCCGGGAGGCCCTGAACCGACTGCCCCCCACCCTTCAGCCCATGGGGCCTTACTACGCGTTGCGGTTCTGCAGCCCCGTCCCAGGCCCGCTGCGCCTGACGGTGTATATTCCGGACGGCCTGCAGCCCTGGACCCTGGCCGATCTGTGGGGCTGGACCGGCACGGGATGGGTCTGGCTGGGGGGCCAACGGGATGAGGCCCAGGGCCTGCTGACCAGCGAGACGTCGGTCGCCCCGCGCTACGTGATCGTGACCGCGGCCCGGGTCCCGGTGCCGGCTTTCGGAGCGATCCTGGAGCCCGGGACCTCCCCCGACGCCCGGGCCCTGGAGGTGGTCAGCGAGGTTGGCATCGCCGGCCTGACCCTGGGGCTGGGCGGCCGCCTGATGGGAGAGGTCAGCGCCCTCCCCCGGCCGGACCCGCAGGGGCGCTATGTGACCTGGCTGACGGTGCGGAACCATCTCCCCGGGGGCGCCCCGAACGCGGCGGCCCTGGCCGCCCTCCTGGCCAGCCCGGCCGTCTACGAGGCCCACGTCCAGGAGATCCTCCGCCTCGTCCTGGAGCGGGGAGACAACGGTGTGCTGGTGGATTACCGGGGGGTGACCCCAGATCAGCGAGAGGCTTTCCTGGGTTTCATCGCCCGCCTGAGCCGGGCCCTCCACGATCAGGGGAAGGTCCTGGCCGTCGCCGCCCCGCTCCCGTTGCCCGGCGGGCAGGGCCGTTTCCTCCCGGAGGGCTATGACTGGGCCCGCCTGGGGCACCTGGCCGACGTCCTCTATGTCGAGGCGCCCGACGATCCGATGGCCTTCGTCCCTGGGGGCCTGGTGGAGCAGAGCCTGCGCTGGCTCATCGGCCAGGTGAACCGCTATCAACTGCAACTGGTGGGGCCCGGGCTGGCCGTGGACCTCGGCCCCTCCGGGGCGCGAGGGCTGTCCTTCCAGGAAGCCCTCGCCGGCCTGGGCCGCCTGGATCCCGCCGGCCCGCTGACCCTCACCCCCGGCCTCCCGCTGATCCTCAACCCCAGCGTCGCCGTCCAGGAGGTCCGCGCGCTGCCGGAGGCCAGCGTCTACCGCTACACCTACACTGACCCCAACGGCGGGGCCCACACCGTCTGGCTGCCCACCCTCGGCCTGCTGGACCGCCAACTCGGGCTGGTGCGGGATTACCGCCTGCGGGGGCTGACGGTGCGCGGGCTGTTGAGCGGGGGCACCCCGCCGGGCACGGTCGAGGCCTTGGAGACCTACCGCCAGAGCGGGCAAGCCCCCGGCTTCCCGGAGATGCAATGGGTCTGGCGGATCACTGGGCCGGGGGGGCAGGTGGTGGCAGAGATCACGCGCCCCCTCACGGAAGGACGGGCGGAATGGGCGCCCCCCGCCGACGCCCAGGGGACCTTCCGGATCGCCCTGCTCCTGCGCGCTGGGGAGCAGGAAGCTACGCAGGGCGAGGCCCAGGGGGTGCTGGTCATCGGAACCCCCACCGCTACTCCCCTGCCGACCCGGACGCCAGGGCCCACCCGCACGCCGGGGCCCACCCCAACCCTGGGCCCCAGCCCGACGCCCCGGCCGACCAACACCCCGCGCCCCCGGCCCATTGCCGGCGGGTTTGAACTGGGCGGGCACGTGGACAGCTTCGCCCGGCCGGATCTGATGCGCTACGCCGGGATGACCTGGGTCAAACGCCAGGTCCGCTGGTCCCCCGGCCAGGATCCCGCCGGAGTGGCCGGCCTGATCCAGCAGGCCCACGGCTACGGCTTCAAGATCCTGCTGGGCATCGTGGGCCATCCCCAGGAGATGGGTGCCCCCAACCCGGGCTACTTCGACGCCTTCGCCCAGTTCCTGGGCGGGGTGGCTGCCCTGGGCGCCGACGGCATTGAGGTCTGGAACGAGCAGAACATCGATCGGGAATGGCCCACCGGCCACATCGACCCGGTCAGTTACACGGATATGCTCCGCCGGGCCTACAACGCCATCAAGAGCCGCAACCCGGGCACGCTGGTCATCAGCGGGGCTCCCGCCCCCACCGGCGCCGAGGGCGCCTTCGGCTCCCACCGGGTGTGGAACGACGACCGGTATGTGGCTGGGATGGCCGCGGCCGGCGCGGCCAACTACGCCGATTGCATCGGCATCCACTACAACGAGGGCATCGTCCCTCCGGACTGGACCAGCGGGGACCCGAGGGACAACTACTACACCCGCTATTTCTGGGGCATGGTGAACACCTACTGGAACGCCTTCGGCGGCGCCCGCAAATTGTGCTTCACCGAACTGGGTTACCTCTCCGACGATGGATACCCGCCGCTGGAGGCCGTCGCCCCCTCCTTCGCCTGGGCCAAGGACGTCACGGTCCAGCAGCAGGCGGAGTGGCTGGCCCGGGCGGCGCAGCTGTCAGCCCAGAGCGGGAGGGTGCGCTTGATGATCATCTGGAACGTGGACTTCAAGAACTACGGGGCCGACCCCATGGCCGGCTACGCCATCATCCGGCCCGATGGGTCCTGCCCGGCCTGCGAGACGCTCCATCGCGTGATGGGCGGCCGGTGAGCCCTCGATCCCAGATCCCCATCGGTTCTGAGGGACCGCCGGATGCGTCGCATGACCCGTCGGCAACTGGTCGGGCTGGCCCTCCTCCTGGTAGCGGTGGAGATGGGGATCCTGGGCTTCGCCCTGCTCCGTTCCGGCAGGCAGGCGGGGACGCCGCTCGCTCCCACGTCCCCGCCCGCCCCCTCCCCCA
>NZ_PSLG01000057.1:0-13210 GCF_040289485.1 Thermoflexus sp. | reverse complement strand
TGGCGGGGCGGCCCCGCGCCGGCCCCTCCGCCGCGCCCCCGGGTCGAAACCGGGGTCGCCCTGACGCGGGACCCGGAGGGAGCCTGGTGGATCGCGGTCGGGCGGCAGCGATATCGGCATCTGCGGGAGATCCATGACCATCAGGCCGCGATGCGGGTGCTGGAGGCCTTCCGGGCGATGCGGGCGATGCTGGAGGGCTCCGAGCCCCTTCCCCTTGCTGGGCCTGGAGGCTTTCCCCTCCCCGCCGAGCAATTGAACCGGGTCCTCCGGGATCTTCTTCTGGAACGGCCGGACCTCTCCCCGCCTCCCGTGCGCTTCGAGACCCGGCCGGACGGGTCCTTGGCCATCGTGGTGGGAGGGACGCGCTACGAGCGGCTGGAGGACGTAGCGGACCCGACGCTGCGGGACCTCCTTCGGGAGGCGGTGCGGCGCTGGGCGGAGCGCCCAGGGTCCTCCGCGGGGGCGCCGTGAGGGGCCCTCAGCCGCCGGCCGCCCGCGGCGGATGGTTCTGGTTGTAGCCCCGTCCGATCCCCCGGTAGATGAACCCGAGGTCCCGCATCATGTCGGGCTCGTAGATGTTGCGGCCGTCGATGATGACGGGGCGTCGCATCAACTGGCGGATGCGCGGGAGATCGAGGTGCTTGAACTCGTTCCACTCGGTGACCACCACCAGGGCGTCGGCCCCCTCGGCCAGCGCGTAGGGATCCGGGCACATGATCAGTTGGGGGAGCACTCGGGCAGCGTTGGGCATCGCCACCGGATCGTAGGCGCGGACGATGGCGCCCTCGCGGAGGAGGTACTCGGCGATCTCCAGGGCCGGCGCCTCGCGGATGTCGTCGGTGTTCGGCTTGAAGGCCAGGCCCAACAATCCGACGACCGTGTCCCGCAGGTCCTCCAGGATCTCCTTGAGTTTCCACACCACCCGGCGCCGCTGGTCCCGGTTGATCTCCACGACGGCCTGGAGCAACTGGGGATGGCAACCGTGGACCATCGCCATGTGGATGAGGGCCTTCACGTCCTTGGGGAAGCATGAGCCGCCCCACCCCACCCCCGCGTCCAGGAAGGCCCGGCCGATGCGCCGGTCGTAGCCCATGCCGGCGGCCACCTCTTTGACATCGGCGCCCAGGGCCTCACAGATGTTGGCGATCTCGTTGATGAAGGAGATCTTGGTGGCCAGGAAGGCGTTGGAGGCGTATTTGATCATCTCGGCGGTCCGCAGGTCGGTGATCATGATGGTGCTGCGCAAGGGGAGGTAGAGCTGGGCCACCTTCTCCGCCGCCTCCCGGTCCAGGGAGCCCAGGACGATCCGGTCGGGGTTCATGAAATCGTAGACCGCCGAGCCCTCCCGCAGGAACTCCGGATTGGAGACCACCCAGAAGGGAATGGGCCGCTGCTGGCGGCTCCGCACGATATCCGCCACCCAGTCCCCCGTCCCCACCGGGACGGTGCTCTTGTTGACGATGATGAGAGGATGGTCCATGACCTCCCCGATGCGCTCGGCAGCCATGCGCACGTAGCGCAGGTCTGCCTCCCCGTCCACCCCCTCGGGGGTGCCCACGGCGATGAAGACGAACTCGGCCGGGAGCCCGTTGATGCCCTCTTCATAGGAGAGGGTGAAGGAGAGACGGCCGGCCTTCATGTTGCGGCGGACGATCTCCTCCAGGCCGGGCTCGAAGAGGGGCAACCGCCCCTCCTGGAGCCCAGCGATCTTCTCCTCATTGATGTCGAGACAAGCGACGCGGTTGCCCAGGTCGGCCAGGCAGGCCGCGGTGGTCAGGCCCACGTATCCGGCGCCGATGACGCAGATCCGTTTCATCCCTCCACCTCCGGAGATCCCGAGCCGGGGATCCGCCTTCAGCCGGCGAGGGCCGGCGCCTCGGCGGGCAAGACGCCAGCCATCAGCAGGCCCACCTGCTGCAGGGTGGCCTCGGCGGCCTCGAGGGTGGCCACGATGCGCCCCTGATACATCACGGCGATGCGATCAGCCAGGGAGAAGATCTCGTCCAGTTCCGTGGAGACCAGGAGCACCGCGACCCCCTGGTCGCGCATCTCCACGATCTTGCGGTGGATGTATTCGGTGGCTCCCACGTCCAGCCCCCGGGTGGGTTGGTTGGCCACCAGCAGGCGGATCGGCCGGGAGAGCTCCCGGGCGGCGATCACCTTCTGCTGGTTCCCCCCGGAGAGGGCGCGGGCCGGCGTGTCGGGGCCGGGGGTCCGGATGTCGTAGAGGGCGATCAGCCGCCGGGCATGATCCATCACCGCTGCGGGCTGCCGCCGGATCCCGCGGGCAAAGGGCGGGCGGTCGTAGGTGCTCAGGACGAGGTTGTCGGCCACCGAATAGGGCAGCACCAGCCCATGCTTCAGGCGGTCCTCTGGGATATGGGCCACCCCGCGGGCGATCAGGAAGCGGGGCGGCCGGTTGGTGATCTCCTCGCCCTCCAGGAGGACGCGGCCGGCCGCAGCGGGGCGCAGCCCGACCAGCGCCTCGATCAGTTCCGTCTGCCCGTTGCCCTGCACCCCGGCGATGCCCAGGATCTCCCCAGCCCGCACCGAGAGACAGACCCCGTTGACCACCATGGCCCCCCGGTCGTCTCGCACATAGAGGTCCTCTACCCGCAACACCTCGGGGCCGGGTCGGGCGGGGGCCTTCTCCACCGTCAGCATCACCTCCCGGCCGACCATCATGGCGGCCAGGTGGGCCTCGTCGGCCTCCGCAGGGGTCAGGGTGCCCACCACCCGCCCGTTGCGGAGCACGGTGATGCGGTCGGCGACAGCCAGGACCTCCTTCAACTTGTGGGTGATGAAGATGATGGAGACCCCCTGCTGCTGCAAGTGGCGCATCACCCGGAAGAGCTCCTCGGTCTCCTGTGGGGTCAACACGGCCGTCGGCTCATCCAGGATCAGGATGTCAGCCCGGCGATAGAGGGCCTTGAGGATCTCCACCCGCTGCTGCACGCCCACCGGCAGGTCCTTCACCAGGGCCTCCGGGTCGACTTCCAGGCCGTAGCGGCGGGAGAGGGCCCGAACCTCGTCGATGGCCCGTCGCCGGTCCAGGAAGGGGCCGCGGCGGATCTCCTGGCCCAGGATGATGTTCTCGGCCACGGTGAAGACGGGGACCAGCATGAAGTGCTGGTGGACCATCCCGATGCCCAGGCGGATGGCATCGCTGGGGCTGCGCAGCTCCACCGGCTGCTCCTTCACGTAGATCTCCCCCTCGTCGGGATGGTAGAGGCCATAGAGGATGTTCATGAGGGTGGTTTTGCCGGCACCGTTCTCCCCCAGGATGGCGTGGATCTCCCCGCGGCGCATGGAGAAGGTCACGTGGTCGTTGGCCACCACGCCGGGGAACCGCTTGACGATGCCGACGGCGTGCAGGATGGCCCCGTCGGCAGCGGGGGGGATCGGGACGGGAGCGGTCGCCCGGCGGCGGGGGCGGGCCGCTTCCTTCTCATAGGGCTGGCCGTCGGCGGCCGGCGGGAGGGTGCGGCCGACGATGCCGGTGAGGACCAGCATGGTCATCACGTAGGGCACCATGCCGACGAACTGGGAGGGAGCGGGGAACTGGAACTGCTGGGCGTTGGCCTGCAGGGCCTGGGCCGCGCCGAAGAGCAGCGTGGCCGCCCACGCCCCGAAGGGGGTCCAGTTGCCAAAGATCATCGCCGCCAGGGAGATGAACCCCCGGCCGTTGGTCATCAGGGGCTCGAAGGCGGGGACCGATTCCAGGGTGAAGTAGGCCCCGGCCAGGCCGGCCATCGTCCCGCCGGCGATCACGTTGATGTAGCGGACCCGATAGACGTCGATGCCCAGGGTGTCGGCCCCCCGCGGGTGCTCGCCCACCGCCCGCGTGCGCAGGCCCCAGACGGTGCGGAACAGGAGGATGTGGACGGCGATCACCAGGAGGGGCGCCAGCCAGGTGATGGGCTGCTGACTGAAGATCGACCCGACCAGCGGGAGGTTCGAGAGCCCGGGGAGGGAGATGCGGGGGAGCACGCCGGGGGAGTGGGGCATCTCCCCCCCGAAGAACAACTGGCGGTTCAGGTAGCCGGTGATCCCCACCGCCAGGATGTTGATCACCGTCCCGCTGATGATCTGGTCGGTCCGGTAGGTCACCGAGAGGACGGCGTGCAGCAGACCCAGCAACGCCCCGCTGAGGATGGCCACGGCCACCCCGAGCAGCAGCGCCACGAGGCCAGGGGCCCCCGCGTCGTAGATATACAGCGAGGCGGTGAAGCCGGCGAAGGCGGCCGTCAGCATCATGCCCTCGATGGCGATGTTCACCACCCCGCTGCGCTCGCACAGGATCCCGGAGAGGGCCCCCAGCACCAACGGCGTGGAGACGCGGATGGTGGTGGCCAGCATGCTGACCACGATGACGGCCGCCGGGTAGCGGCCGTAGCCCAGGGCCACCGCCGTGCCGAAGATCAGGGCGATCACGCCGATGACGAAAGCGAACCGTCGCGCGTCCATTCCCTGTTGCCCCCGCGCCAGGATCGGGGAGCCAGGGGCTCACACCTCGCCCCAGCCCCGGGTGAGCACCATCCGCTCGGCTTCGGCGGCCCGCCGGAACAGAGGGCGATAGAGGGCCCGCACGATGGCCTCGGCGGCCACGAACATCAGGATGAGGGCCTGAATGACCGAGATCAGGTCCACCGGGACCTGGGTGAGGAACTGCATGCGGCTGGCGCCGTTACGTAGGGCGCCGAACAGGAAGGCGGCCAGGACGACCCCGAATGGATGCACCTTGCCCAGCAGGGCGATGGCGATGGCGTCGAAGCCGTAGCCCAGGTTGAAGCTCAGTTCGTGCCGGTAGTTCAGCCCGGTCACCTGCACAGCCCCGGCCAAGCCGGCCAAAAAGCCGCTCATCGCCATGGTGAGGACGGTGGTCCGGACGATGGGGATGCCCGCGTAGCGGGCCGCGTGGGGGTTCAGGCCAACGGTGCGGATCTCGAAGCCCATGGTGGTCCGCCACAGCACCCAGGCCACCACCAGGGCCATCGCCAGGGCGATCAGGAAGCCAGCGTGGAGGCGGAGGTCCGGGTCGGGCAGGAGGCGGGGCAGACGGGCGGTCTCGGCGATCCGGGGCGTGCGGGCGACCACGTTGGTTGGGCTGGGGTCCCGCATGGGGCCGTTGAGGAGATAACTGGCCATCAGCAGGGCGATGTAGTTCATCATGATCGTGTTGATGACCTCGTGGCCGCCGGTGCGGGCCTTCAGCCAGCCGGGGATGGCGGCCCACACGGCCCCGGCCATGGCCCCGCCCAGCAGGGCCAGCGGCAGATGAAGGAAGAAGGGGATGGATCCGCCGACCAGGCCAGGCAAGGCATAGCCGATCCACGCGGCCACGATGGCCCCCAGGGCCAGTTGACCCTCGGCCCCGATGTTGAAGAGCCCGCCGTGGAAGGCCAGGGCGATGCCCAGGCCGGCGAAGACATAAGGTGTCATCTGCACCAGCGTCTCGCTGAGGGCCTTGGGAGAGCCGAAGGCTCCCTCCCAGAGCCCGCGATAGGCCAGGAGGGCCAGGGCAGGCTTCCCGGTGGCGACGGTCACCACCGCCCCCCCGATCAGCAGCGCCGTGACCACCGCCAGGACCGGCGTCCATAAGGCCCCGCCCGCGACGGACCGCCGCAGGGCAACGGTAAGGCGGTCCAGTTGCGCCCCCCAAGCCTGCACCCGCGCGCGCGCGCTGCGTTCCACGGCTCACTCCCTGTCGGATCTGCCCATCGTCTTCGATTTTATCCACATCCCCGGGGCGCAGCGAACGCCCTTGGCCTAGGGCGCGGGATCAGCAGGCGGTGGCATGGGGATCCAAAAGGGACGCCGGCGAGGAGATCGTGGGGAGCCCCCAGACCATCGGGGGGGCGACGGAACCTACCCCTGCTGGGCTCCCATCCCCTTCACTGTAAAACCAACAACCGGACCCTCTTCCTGGACGGGTGGCCCGTTACCGCACGAGAGGGACGCAGCGCGCTGGGCCTCGGCTGCATCGGGGTTGGGAAGCCGGTCGAGGGCCTGCCCCCATCATCCTGCTGAAAGCACAAGTGGGCCGGCTGCCCTCTCCCGGACAGATCCGTTCCCGGTGCGGTGGCTATGGAGCGAAGAGACGTTCACCGTCGGGCAACAAGGATCCTTCGGCGTTGTAGTGAACCATGCGCCCTCCACTTCAATGGCGAACCGGCCGGATCTCGGCGTCTTTTATGGGCGAAAATACGCCTTAAAGCCCAATATTTGCGCGAACAAATCGTTAAAAGAAGGTAAAAAGCGGCGCTGAAGCGAAAGAAATGGACTGGAGCGGGATGGCCATGAGAGGGGATGGTGGGTCCTGGATAGGTTTTGACAGGGCGCCCGGGGTAAGATGTTGGATGATATGGGTGTGCAGACCTCGCGGTATCCGGGGTTTTACCGGTTGTCGCCGGCTGAGCGGGCCCGCTGGGTGGCCGAGCAGGTGGGCCTCTCCCCGGAGGAGGCCTCGCTCCTGGAGAGCGGCGGGCTGACGGTGGCGGAGGCCGATCACCTGGTGGAGAACGTCATCGGCCGGTTTGCGCTCCCCCTGGCCGTGGCCGTCAATTTCCAGGTCAGCGGCCGGGAGGTGCTGGTCCCCATGGTCGTCGAGGAGCCCTCGGTGGTGGCCGGCCTCTCCCACGCGGCCCGCCTCGCCCGGGCGGGCGGCGGGTTTCGGGCCGGCAGCGAGGAGCCAGTGATGCGGGGCCAGATCCAGGTGGTGGACGTGGCCGATCTGGAGGCCGCTGCCCAGGCGGTGCGGGCGCGGGAGGAAGCCATCCGGGCGGCCGCCGAGGCGGCCACGCCGTCCATTGTCGCCCGCGGGGGTGGGTTCCGGGGGCTGGAGGTGCGCCGGTTCCCCGAAACCCCGGCCGGCCCCATGCTGGTGGTCGACCTGTTCTACGATGTCCGGGACGCCATGGGAGCCAACGCCGTCAACACGGTCTGCGAGGCGGTGGCCCCGCTGGTGGCCGAGGCGACAGGCGGCCGGGTGGTGCTGCGGATCCTCTCCAACCTGGCGGACCGCCGCCGGGCCTGGGCGGAGGTCCGCATCCCGGCGGAGGCCCTGGCGGCGCCGGGCTTCCCCGGCGAACGGGTCGTCCAGGGGATCCTGGAGGCCCAGGCCCTGGCCGAGGTGGATCCCTATCGGGCGGCGACCCACAACAAAGGCATTATGAACGGCATCGATGCGGTGGCCATCGCCACGGGGAACGATTGGCGGGCCCTGGAGGCTGCTGCCCATGCTTATGCGGCCCGGGAGGGGCGCTACCGTCCCCTCACCCGGTGGTGGCGGGAGGCGGATGGGGCCCTGGGCGGGCGGATCGAGCTGCCGCTGGCGGTGGGCGTCGTGGGGGGGACCACCCAGGCGCATCCCCTGGCGCGGGTGGCTTTGAAGATCCTGGGGGTCGCCTCCGCCCGGGAGCTGGCGGAGATCATGGCGGCCGTCGGCCTGGCCCAGAACCTGGCGGCGCTGCGGGCCCTGGCCACCGAAGGGATCCAGCGGGGCCATATGGCCCTGCACGCCCGCCAGATCGCCATGGCGGCGGGGGCTGTCGGCCCCGAGGTCGAGGCGGTGGCCGAGCGCCTGGTGGCCGAGGGGAACATCCGGCTGGCCCGGGCCCAGGAGATCCTACAGGCCTTGCGCGCGGATCATCCGCCGGAGGGAGCCTGATGGCGTATCGGGTGGGCCTGGAGCGAGGCGCCCAGGGGGGACACCTGGCCTGGGTCCTGGAGGATCCGGGCTGCTTCGCCTTCGGCCACACCGAACGGGAGGTCCTGGCCCGGATCCCCCAGGCCGTGCGGGAATATTTGGCCTGGCTGGGCGCCCACGGGATCCCCGCCGCCGGCCCCGGGGTCCCAGAGGGCTTCCCGGTGGTGGAGATCTTCTGGGGTGCGGGCTGGGCGACCCCCCGGCGGACGTCTGGGCGCACCTGCGGGCAGCCCGGCGCGCCCGGGAGGAGGCCCTGCAGGATTGGGCCGGGCGGTCGCTGGGGGTCAGTGTGGAAGGAGCGTTCGGGTCGCCCCGCAAGGCGCTGCGGCGGGCGGCCTGGCACGAACGGGATCCCGTGGCCCATCTCCAGCTGCTGCGCAGCGCCTTGGGGCGCTGACGAGTCCGGATGCGGGAGGACCGACGGTGCGCAACGGGCATGGGATTGAGCTCATGAAGCCGCTTCGTGCGGTGGGGTTGGTCGGCTACGGGGCCTATGTGCCCCGGTATCGGCTGCCGGGGGCGGAGATCTCCCGCCTGTGGACAGGCGGGGCGGAGCCGCCGCCGGTGCGGGAGAAGGCGGTGCCGGGCCCCGACGAGGATGTGGTCACTATGTCCATCGAAGCGGCCCGCAACGCCCTGGCCCGGGCCGGGATCGCCCCGGAGCGCCTGCGGGCGGTATGGGTCGGCAGCGAGTCCCACCCGTATGCGGTCAAGCCCAGTTCGACCATTGTGGCCGAGGCCATCGGGGCCACCCCCCTCGTTCAGGCAGGGGATTGGGAGTTCGCCTGCAAGGCCGGGACGGAGGCCTTGCAGGCGGCTGTCGCCCTGGTCGGCTCGGGGATGGCCGACTACGCGATGGCCATCGGGATGGACACCGCCCAGGGGCGGCCCGGTGACGCCCTGGAATACACTGCCGGGGCCGGCGGCGCGGCCTTCATCGTCGGCCCCGCCGAGGAGAGCCTGGCCCTCCTGGAGGGATCCCTCTCCTACGTCACCGACACGCCGGACTTCTGGCGCCGGGCCCACGCCCGCTACCCGGAGCACGGCGGCCGTTTCACGGGGGAACCGGCCTATTTCCACCACATCGCCGAGGCCGCGCGGCGCCTGATGGAGGCCCTGGGGGCCCGGCCCGCGGATTACACCTACGCCGTCTTCCACCAGCCGAACGTGAAGTTCCCCCAGAAGGTCGCGGCGATGCTGGGCTTCCGGCCGGAGCAGATCCGGGCGGGGCTGCTGGTCGACGAGATCGGCAACACCTACGCGGGGTCGTGCTTGATCGGGCTGGCGGCCATCCTTGATGAGGCCCGGCCGGGCGACCGCGTCCTCGCGGTCTCCTTCGGCTCCGGGGCCGGCGCCGACGCCTTCTCCTTCGTGGTCACGGAGGCCATCGGCGAGCGGCGGGACCGGGCGCCCCGGACCCGGGACTACATCGCCCGGCGGGTGGTGATCGACTACGCCACCTACGCGCGCTATCGGAAGAAGATCGTGATGGACACGTAAGGGCGGGAGGCGGGGATGCGGGAGGTGGCCATCATCGGCATCGGACAGACTCCGGTGGGGGAGCACTGGGACAAGGGCCTCCGGGAGCTGGCCTTAGAGGCGCTGGAGGCGGCGATGCGGGACGCCGGTGTGGAGCGGGTGGAGGCCCTTTACGTGGGGAACATGCTCTCGGGGCAGATCGAGGCCCAGGAACACCTGGGGGCCCTGGTGGCGGACTTCGCAGGGATGCACGGGGTGGAGGCGGTGAAGGTCGAGGCGGCGTGCGCCTCGGGGGCCGCCGCGCTACGCGTCGGCTACGCCATGGTCGCCGGCGGGCTGGCCGATCGGGTGGCGGTGGTGGGGGTGGAGAAGATGACCGATGCCTCCGGGGAGGCCATCACCGTCGCCCTGGCCACGGCCGCCGACGCCGAGCACGAGGGGGTCCACGGGATGACCTTCACCGCCCTCAACGCCCTGTTGATGCGCCGCTACATGCACGAACACGGCTACCGGCGGGAGGACTTCGCCCCCTTCGCCATCAACGCCCACCGCAACGCCGTCCACAACCCCTACGCGATGCTGCGCTTCCCCATCACGGCAGAGGCCTTCGCCGCCGCCCGGGTGATCGCTGACCCCATCACCTTGCTGGACGCCTCGCCGGTGTGCGACGGGGCGGCGGCGGTGATCCTGTGCCCGGCCGATCAGGCCCGGGCCTTCCATGAGCGGCCGGTGCGCATCCGGGCCTCTGCCATCGCCACCGACACGGTGGCGCTCCACGACCGGCGGGATCCCCTCTGGCTGGAGGCAGTGGCCCTCTCCGCCCACCGGGCCTTCCAGCAGGCGGGGGTGCGCCCGGAGGACATCGACTTCTTCGAGCTCCACGACGCCTTCACGATCATGGCGGCCCTCTCCTTGGAGGCCTGCGGCTTCGCCCCGCGAGGACGAGGGGTGGCGATGGCCCTGGAGGGGGAGATCTTCCGGGAGGGCCGCCTGCCGATCGCGACCATGGGTGGGCTGAAGGCCCGCGGCCATCCGGTGGGCGCCACCGGCCTCTACCAGGTGGTCGAGGCGGTTCTGCAGCTGCGGGGCGCGGCGGGCCTCAACCAGATCCGCGACGCCCGGCTGGGGATGACCCAGAGCATCGGTGGCACCGGCGCCACGGTGATCACCCACATCCTGGAGGCCATGGCGTAGGCCTCCGCCATCCCTGACAAAAGGAGGAGACGAGCGATGCATCCAGCGCGCGCATGGCGAGGACGGCAGCAGCGCTATCGTTTGATCGGCGAGGTCTGCTCCGGGTGCGGGGCGCGTCTGTTCCCGCCCCGGGACGTCTGCCCGGCGTGCCAGCGGCCGGCGCGCACGCCCTACCCCTTCTCCGGACGGGGGGAAGTGTATTCCTACACCGTGGTCTACGAGCCTCCCGCGGGATATGAGGAGCAGGCCCCCTACATCGTCGCCCTCATCCAGTTGGAGGAGGGCCCGCTGGTATCGGCCATGCTCACCGACGTCCACCCCGAGGAGGTCTACATCGGGATGCCGGTGGAGATGGTCACCCGCGTGCTTCACCGGCAGGGCGAGCGCGGGGTGATCGCCTACGGCTACAAGTTCCGTCCGCTCCTCCGTCAGGCCCTCCCGGCCGTCGCCTCGGCGGAGGCCGCGCGGGCCTGACAGCCCTCACAGCACGTCCTGGGGGTCCACATCCACCCGCCAGTCCGGCGGGAGGGGGAAATCCTGCAGCCAGGCGATCGGGTCGGGGCCCCGGAGCAGGATGTGCCAGCGATACAGCCCCCGCAGGCGGCTGAAATAACACGGCGCAGGGCCGATGAGGGCAGCGGCGGGAGCCCCTTTGCGCGCCAGGTGCTCGCGCAGGGCATCCGCGAGGACGGCGGCGGCCTGTTGGGCCTTGTGGGGATCGGCGTGCCAATACAGCAGGCGGACCAGGCGGGCGAAGGGGGGGTAGCCGTGGGCCTTCCGGAAGGCCAGTTCCCGACGGTAGAACCCGTCCAGGTCGTAGCGGGCGGCCGCCGCGATGGCCGGGTGGTCCGGTCGATAGGTCTGCAGGATGACGCAGCCCCCGAACAGGCCCCGCCCGGCCCGGCCGGCCACCTGGATCAGCAACTGGAAGGTCCGCTCGGCGGCCCGAAAGTCGGGCAGGCCCAGGCCCACATCCGCTAGGACCACCCCCACCAGGGTCACCAGGGGCATGTCCAGGCCCTTGGTCAGGACCTGGGTGCCGATGAGGACATCCGCCTCTCCCTCCGCGAACCGCCGCCAGATCAGTTCGTGGGCCGCCCGGGTCGGGGCGGTGTCCAGATCCCAGCGCAGCACCCGGGCGTGGGGCCAGCGGCGGCGGACCGCCTCTTCCACCGCCTGGGTGCCGATGCCCATGCCTTTCAGGCGCCGCGAGCCGCAGCGGGGGCATCGGGCGGCGGGGGGCTCCACCGCCCCGCAGTGGTGGCAGACCCAGCGGGTCGGTTCGTGGTGCTCGGCCAGGGGGAGATCGCAGCGGGTGCAGCGCACCATGGCGCCGCAGTCCCGACAGAAGATGAAGGGAGCGGCCCCCCGCCGGTTGAGGAAGAGGATGGCCTGCTGGCCGCGGCGGAGCACCTGATCCAGGGCCCGCTCCAGGGGCCGGCTGAAGATCCCTGGGTTCCCTGCCTTCAGTTCCTGGCGCATGTCCACCACTTCCACCGGCGGCAGCCCTGCTGCCAGGGCGTCCCCTTCCACCGCTTCAAACCGGTCGAGGGTGGCCCCGAACTGCCGCGCCTGCTCCGCCAGTCGCCGCCGGTGCCCCAGGAAGCGGCGGGGGAGGGCGACCGTCTCGAGGAGGCCGCGCTCGGCCTGGTGGCGTAGTTCCACACCCGGGGTGGCGGTGCCCAGGATCACCACCGCCCCCGCCAGACGGGCCAGGGCCAGGGCGGCGTCCACCGCGTGGTAGGCTGGCAGGGGGTAGGGGATCTCAGGGCTGACCTTCTGCTTGTAACTGGGGTCATGGGCCTCGTCGATGACGATCAGCCCGAGGTCGGGGATGGGGACGAAGAGGGCGGACCGGGTGCCTACCACCACGCGGGCCCGGCGCTGACGGATCTGCTCCCACAAGAGCCGCTCCTGGGCCGGGCTCATCCCCCCGGTCCACACCACCACCTGGCCGGGGAAGCGGGCCTCGAAGCGCCGTGCGGTCTGGGGGGTGAGGGCCAGTTCGGGGACCAGGACGAGGGCCCCCTTGCCCCGGCGCAGGGTCTCGGCCACGGCCCGCAGGTAGAGTTCCGTCTTGCCGCTGCCGGTGATCCCATAAAGGAGCAGGGCGTGGAAGCGCCCAGCCTCCAGGGCCCGGGCGACGGCCTGCCAGGCCGTCGCCTGATCCGGGGTGAGGTCCGGCGGCTCCTCCGGGACGTAATAAGGATCCGCGGCTGCCCAGGCCGGCGCCTCCGTGAAGGCGAGCAAGCCCCACTGGGCCAGGCGGCGTAGGTCGACCTCCGTCGCCCCGGTCTCCGCCCGGACGGCGTCTACGGGGAGGGGCCGCCCGGCCTCTTGCAGCCGGTCCAGGATCCGCCGCCGGCGCTCCTCGATCGCCCGGGTCCGGCCCAGGCGGAACCCGGGGGTGGGCGCCTGGACCAAGCGGACGAGCCGGATTAGCGGGGGACGGCGCTCGCCGATCCGCCAGCCCCGCCGGATCCAGCCCCGCTGGAGCAGCCGCTGAAGGGCTCGCCGGCGCTCCGCCAGGGGGAAATCCCGCAGCACCGCGTGGACCTGGCTGTGGGTCAGGGGCCCCTCCGCCAGGGCGTCCAGCAGGATCTGCTCGGCAAAGGAGACAGCGACCGGCCGCGCGAGGGGCCGATCGGGGAGCGTCCGCTCATAGCAGGCCTCCCGACGAGGGGTGAGGCCGAGGGGGACCATCAGGCGGAGGCACTCGTTGAGAGGGGCCAGATAGTTCCGGCTCAGCCAGGAGGCCCATTCCAAGTGGATGGGGTCCAGGACCGGCTGCTCCGCCACCAGGCGCAGCACCGCCCGGCGCGGGCGGCC
>NZ_PSLG01000056.1:0-13692 GCF_040289485.1 Thermoflexus sp. | reverse complement strand
GAAATGGCTGATAATAAATCAGCTGTTGTCAACCCTTCGGCTCGAGGGGCCGCACCCCTTCCAGCCCGCGGCGCAGTTCCCACGGGTAAATGATGTAAGCGTCCGTCACCGCCGCGTAATACGTGGGGCCATGGCGGAAAAGGGACTCCCGGGGCTTGTAGTGGAGGACCGCCGTCTCGGGGTAGCCGCCGGCGGCCTCCACCCGGCTGCGGACCGTGTTGATGGTCCGACCGCTGGCCCAAACGTCATCCACGATGAGCACCCGGCGGCCGCGCAGGAGTTCGTCCTCGGGGAACTGGAGGAAGGTGGGCCAGGTCAGCAACTTCACCCGGGCGAGGTCCTGGGCCTCGGGGAAGCGCACCGCCGCCGTCAGGATGTATTTGATGTCCAAGGCCTCGGCGATCATGCCCCCCGGCACGATGCCGCCCCGCGTGATCACCAGCAGGGCGTCGAAGGGTCCCCGCAACTGGGGAAGCAGGTGGTCCATCAGCGCTTCCACATCCCCCCACGAAAGGATCTCCCGCCGCATGCGCGTGATCCCTTTCGGATTCCGGTGGGCCAGGGGAGGGCGAACCGGAGCGCCGGGACAACCCCGCCTCACGCGGCGGGCTGGCCCAGGCGCGCCCGTTCCTCCTCCGCCCGCTTCTCATCGATCTTCTCGAACAGGGGGCGGATCTCCCGCAGGCGCTGGCCCGGCCGCAGCCGGCTGGGCTCCCAGCGCCCGCCCGGGGCCGCCTCGTAGGTGAGGACCAGATGCTCCCGCTCCTGCTCCCGCACCACTCGCACCACCGAGCGGCCGATCAGATCCCCCTCGTAGCCCAGCATCTCGTGGACCCGTTGGCTGGAGAAGGGGAGGAAGGGGGCGAAGAGCGCCTTGAGGCTATCGATGGCCCGCATGGCGACATAGATCGTGGTCCCCGCCCGGGTCCGGTCCTCCCGGATCTCCTTCCACGGCTCCCGCTCATTGAGGTAACGGTTGACTTCAGCGGCCAAGCCCATCACGGTCTCCAGGGCCTGGCGGAAGCGACAGCCCTCGATCAGCCGCCCCACCGTCTCGAAGGAGACATCCACCCGCGCCAGGACCTCCGCGTCCCTCGGCTCCATCAGGCCCGGCATGGGCACCTCGCCTTCGAAATGACGGGCGGCGAAGGTCAGCACCCGGTGCACCAGGTTGCCCCAGGTGGAGAGCAGTTCCTCGTTGTTGTGCCGGATGAAATCCGCCCAGCGGAACTCGGCGTCCTGGGTCTCGGGCATGATCGCCGTCAGATAATAGCGGATGGCGTCCACGTTGTAACGTTCGGCGGCGTCCAGCGCCCACACCGCCCAGTTGCGGCTGGTGGAGAACTTGTCCCCCTCCAGGTTCAGGAACTCGTTGGCCGGGACGTCGTGGGGGAGGGTGAACCGGCGAGTGGGATCCTCCTCGTAAAGGCGCTCCGTTCCCATCAGTTGGGCCGGCCAGATGATGGTGTGGAAGGGGATGTTGTCCTTCCCGATGAAATAGACGATTTTGGCGGCGGGATCATACCACCAATCCTTCCAGGCCTCGGGGTCCCCCGTCAGGGAGGCCCACTCGATGGTGGCCGAGAGGTAGCCGATCACCGCCTCGAACCACACGTAGAGCACCTTGCCCTCGAACCCCTCCAGGGGGACAGGGATCCCCCAATCCAGATCGCGGGTGATGGGGCGGGGCTGCAAGCCCTGGCGGATGTAATTCAGGGTGAAGGCAAGGACGTTCGGCCGCCAGTAGCCTTTGTCCCGCAGATAGTTCAGAAGGGCCTCGGTGAACGCCGGCAGGTTGAAGAAATAGTGCTCGGTCTCCCGCAGCACCGGGACGCTGCCGTCGATCCGGCTGCGCGGGTTGATGAGCTGGGTGGCCTCCAGCAGCGTCCCGCACCGCTCGCACTGGTCCCCGCGGGCCCGCTCGTAGCCGCAGATGGGGCACGTGCCCTCGACGTAACGGTCGGGCAGGAAGCGCCGGGAGACCTCCGAATAGAACTGGCGCTGGGTTTGCTTGAAGAGATAGCCCCGCTCCAGAAGGCGCAGGAACATGTCCTGGGAGACCCGATAGTGATTCTCTGTATCGGTGTGGGTGAAGAGGTCGAAGGAGATCCCGTATTTCTGCCACGTCTCCAGGAAGAGGCGGTGGTAGCGCTCGAACAGAGCCCGCGGCGACACGCCCTCGCGATCGGCCTGCACGGTGATCGGCGTCCCGTGGGAGTCCGAGCCCGAGACCATCAACACCCGGCTTCCCTTCAAGCGGTGGTAGCGGGCGAAGATGTCGGCGGGGAGATACGCCCCCGCGATATGGCCCAGGTGCAAGGGACCGTTGGCATACGGCCACGCCACACAAACCAGCACCTTCTCGCTCATCGCCACCTCCGCAGCGAGAAGATCTCGGCTCGGGGATCCGGAAACCCTTCACCGCCCGTCACCGAAAAAAAACCGCCGGCCGAGGCCGGCGGTGGGCGGGCGCAACCGAACCCGCCTGTCGGGGGGGGCCTCCCGCCCCCGACCGTCCCGTCGCTCTCCTCATCATCCACCGTTCCCCCCGCTGGCCCGCCAAGGACGCTTTCCCCAGCCAAAGGTTGTTTTTATTTTAGTGGAAAGCGAGCCGCCTTGGCAAGGGTGAGTGAGCGCCGCTGATCGCTGCTAGAATGGAGCACAACCGACCGATCCTGGTCTCCCCAGTTCCACCCATGGCGCACATCCTGGAGATCCAGGGGCTGCGTTTCCGCTACGCCGCCCGGAGGGAGCCCGCCCTCCACGATCTCTCCTTCTCGATGGCGGAAGGGGAGCTGGCCTTGCTGGCGGGGCCCAGCGGCTGCGGCAAAAGCACCCTGCTGCGGGTCCTGAACGGGCTGATCCCCCGGAGCTATAAGGGGGAGCTTTCGGGAGACCTCCGCATCGGCGGGGTGGATCCCCGCCACTGGCCGCTGGCCCGCCTCTCCCAACACGTTGGCACCCTCCTGCAGGACCCGGAACGGCAGATCGTAGGCGCCGATGTGCTCCACGACGTGGCCTTCGGCCTGGAGAACCTGGGCTGGCCCCGGGCGCGGATCCTGGAACGGGTGGAAGCTGTGCTGCACGCCCTGGGGATCGCCCACCTGCGGGACCGGAAGACCTACCAGCTCTCCGGCGGGGAGAAGCAGCGGGTGGCCCTGGCCGGCGTCCTGGCCATGGCCCCGCGCATCCTCCTCCTGGACGAGCCCTTGGCCTCCCTGGACCCCCAGGGGGCCCGGGAGGCGCTGGCCGTTTTCCGAAGTCTGCACGAGGAAGGGCACACCATCCTCCTCGTGGAGCATCGGGTGGAAGACGCCCTCCACGCCGGCCCCCAGCGCGTGCTCTATATGGAGGACGGACGGCTGACCTTCGATGGGGATCCCGAGGGTTTCTTCGACTGCGTGGATCCCACGGCGGTGAAAGTGCCCTTCCCGGTGTGGCAGAGGCGGTGGCCGGCCCTGCGGCCGCGGCCGCAGGGGCCTTTCCCAGAGATCCCCCCGGCCTCTCCGGAGGCCGCCCCCCTGGTGGTCTTCGAAGGGGTCTCCTTCGGCTACGGGGACGGCCCCGACATCCTGCACGACATCCACGCAGAGATCCGCCGGGGGGACAGCCTGGCCATCCTGGGGCCGAACGGGGCGGGGAAGACCACGCTGCTCAAACTGGCCATGGGCCTGCTGAAGCCGCGGCGGGGGAAGGTCTGGGTGGGCGGGAAGGAAACGCGGGCCCAGACGGTGGCCCAGATCGCTCAGACGGTCGGCTACGTCTTCCAGAGCCCCAGCCAGATGCTCTTCGCGCCCACGGTGTGGGAGGAGGTGGCCTTCGGACCGCGCAACCTCGGCCGCCCCCCCGCCCGGATCGAGGCGGACGTCCGCTGGGCCCTGGAACTCGTGGGCCTGACGGAGCACGCCCGTTCCTCCCCATGGGCCCTGAGTTTCGGGCAACAAAAGCGGGTGACCATCGCCTCGGTGCTGAGCATGCGCAGCCGCATCCTGGTCATGGACGAGCCGACGGCCGGCCAGGACTACCGAACTTACACGCGGCTGATGGACGCCATCGCCGCCATCGCCTTCGGGCCCCAGCCCGCGGTGGAGGCCTTCGTGTTCATCACCCACGACTTGGACCTCGCCCTTTCCTTCGCCAACCGGATCTGGGTGGTGGCCGACGGGCGCTTGGTGGCGGACGGCCCCCCTGAGGTCGTCCTCTCGGATCCCGAGGTCATGCGGCGGGGTCGGCTGATGCCCACCTCGTTGCTGGAGACCAACCGCCAGGCTCTGGGGAGGACCGGCCGGTTCCTCCGAGCCGAGCGCTTGGCCGCGTGGATCGGGGCGGAAGATGGGCTCGGATAAGCCGCAGCAGGTCCGGGCGATGTTCGCCCGCATCGCCCACCGCTACGACCTGATGAACCGGCTGATGACCGGAGGGCAGGATCTCCGGTGGCGCCGCCGGGCGATCCAGAGGTGCGGCCTGCGGCCGGGGGCCCGGCTCCTGGATGTGGGCACCGGGACCGGGGATCTGGCGGCGGAGGCGCTGCGCCAGTGCCCGGGGGCGCTGGTGGTGGGGTGCGATTTCACCCTCCCGATGATGCACCGCGGGCGGCAGAAGCCCGGGCGGGCCCGCATCCGATGGGTGGCCGGGGATGCCCTGCGCCTCCCCTTCCCGGACGCGACCTTCGACGCCGTCGTCACCGGCTTCGTGATGCGCAACGTCGCCGACCCCGATCAGGCCTTCCGGGAGCAGGCGCGGGTGACCCGCCCTAGCGGGCGGGTGGTTTGCCTGGAGGCGGTCCGCCCGCCCCTGCGATGGTGGCTTCCCTTCTACCGGCTTTATTTCCACCGGCTGGTGCCCCTCCTCGGCGCCCTCATCGCCGGGGATGAGGAAGCCTATGCTTACCTGTCTCGCTCGGTGGCCGGCTTCTTCACTCTGGAGGAACTGGCCGCCGCCATGGCCCGGGCCGGGCTGCGGGTCCAGGAGGTCCAGACGTTCATGGGGGGGACGGTGGGCCTGATCGTGGGCGTGCGACCCTAGGAGGCCTCAGGACGCCTCCTCGAACCCAGCCCGCAGGGCGCGGCTTCGCTCCAGGTCGAGCAGTTCGTCCTGGATCTGCCGGGCCAGGGCCTGCCGCTCTTCAGCGCTCAGGAAAGCCGCCTCCACGGCGTTCTCGAACATCCGGAGCAGGTCCTGCCACTGCAGCCCCATCCCGGCCATGGCGAACAGATACTCGTCCGTGAGGGTGGTGTCGCTGATGCTGGGATCGTCCGTGTTGAGGGTGACCTTCAGGCCGAGCCGGTAGAGGTCCGGCAACGGATGGTGGTGGAAGCCCGCCGCAGCGCCGGTGTGCAGATTGCTGGTGGGACAGACCTCCAGCGGGATGCCCCGCTCGCGCAGCAGGCACAGGACCGCGGGGTCTCGGACGGCCTGGATGCCGTGGCCGATGCGGTGGGCGCCCAGCACCAGGACGGCGTGCCGGATGTGGGCGGGGGACCCGACCTCCCCCGCGTGGATGGTGAGGAAGAGGCCCTGCTCTCGAGCCCACCGGAAGATCGGGATCAGGGGCTCGAGGGGGGCCCGCAGTTCGTCCCCCGCCAGGTCCAGGCCCACGATCCCATGGGGGCGGCCGTCCGCCGCCAGACGGGCGATCCGCCAGGCAACGGCCGGATCCTCCCCTCGCACGATGGTGGCGATCAGCCGCACCTGGATAGGGGCCTCCTGCTGCGCCTGGCCCACACCCTCCAGCACCCACTCCATCACCTCCTCCAGCCGGAAGCCCTGAGCCTGGGCGAGGGCGGCCGGGTTGAACCGAAGCTCCAGGTAGCGCACGCGGTCCTGGGCGGCGTCGACCACCGCCTCGTAGGCCATGCGGCGGATGGCCTCGGGGCTGGTGTAGAACCGGCGCAGGATCCGGAAGCGGGCGAGGAAACGCTGGAAGTCGGCGGGCTCGGCTGAGGTGAAGCGGACCAACGGCTCGATCTCGGCGAGTGTAAGGTCCAGGCCCAGATCGATCCGGTGCTGGCGGGCGATCTCCAGCAGCGTGCTCAGACGGAGGGATCCTTCCAGATGGCGGTGCAGGTCGACCTTGGGCATGCGGTGCAGGATCGGGCGCCAGAAGCGGGCCGCCGGCCCGTGCCGGAGGCGTATGCGCATCGGCTCCGGCAGCGCTCTCCCCGTTCTCATCGCCTCATCCGAGGCCCACTCCTCCATCTCACGGCTCCCCGAACAGGAACTCCAGCAACGCATCCGTCGCCGCCGCGGGAGGCTTGGGGACCGTGAAGTAGAACGTGCTGCCCTTGCCCAGTTCGCTCTCCGCCCAAACCCGGCCGCCGTGGGCCTCGACGATACGCTTCACGATGGCCAGTCCCAGCCCCATCCCCCCAAACCGACGCTTCGTCGACCCGTCCACCTGGTAGAAGCGCTCGAAAATGCGATCCAGTTTGTCGGGCGGGATCCCGATCCCCGTATCGCGGACCGAGACCAGGACGTGGTCGCCGGCGTCCACCAAACGGACAGTGATCTGCCCGCCGTGGGGGCTGAACTTCACCGCGTTGTGCAGCAGGTTGTCCAGGACCTGGGAGAGCCGCTCCCGATCTCCCCACGCGAGCAGAGGCCCCGGCGGGGCCTCCAGGGTGATCTCCAGCCCTGCCTTGACGGCCGTCGTCTGGAACCCCTGGACAGAGATACGGGCCAGGGCCACGAGGTCCACCGACTCGAAGTGCAGGGAGCCCCGCTCTATGCGTTGGAGGGTGACGATATCCCCGACCAGCCGGCTGAGGAGGTTGGTCTTCTCGGCGATGATCTCCACCGCCTCCCGCTGGGGCTCCGTCAGCGGCCCCATGGAGCCGTCCAGGAGGAGATCCGCGTAGCCCTTGATGAAGGTCAACGGCGTTCGCAGCTCGTGGGAGACGTTCTGGATGATCTCGTCCTTGAGCCGGTCGGCCTCCTGGAGCTCCTCGTAGGCCTGCCGGAGCTCCTCGACGTGGATCCGCAACTCATAGAACAGCCGGGCGTTCTCGATGGCGGCCGCGGCCTGGGCGGCGATGATGGTCAGCAGACGCTCGTCCTCGGGCCGGAAAGCGTGAGGGACCTCGTGGTCGACGGAGAGGGCCCCGATGGCCCGATCGCCGATGATGAGCGGGACGCACAGGAGGGAACGGACGGCCGGATCGAAGGGCACAAACCGGGGATCCTCCCGGGCGTCCGGGACGTAGATCGGCCGTTTCTCGGCCACGACCCGCCCGGCGATCCCCTCCCCCACCCGCAGGCGCGCCTCCCGGCGCCAGCGGTCCTTCACCCCCGCCGCCGCCCGGATCTCCAGCATCTCGGTTTGGGGGTTGAGCAACATAATGTTGGCCGCCCGGCAGCGCAGCACCTCCCGCAAGGTCACCACGATGGAATCCAGCAGCACCCCCGGATCCAGGGTGGTGCTCATGCGGCGGGCGAACTCATAAAGGGTGGTGACTTCCCGCAGGCGCTGGCGGGTCTCCTGGTAGAGGCGGGCGTTCTCCAGGATCACCGCGAGATGGCCCGCCAGGGCGGCCATCAGGCGCAGGTCCTCCTCCGTGAAGGCGTTGGGCCGGGGGCTCTCGGCGTTCAGCACCCCGATCACCCGATCGCCTATCTTCATCGGGACGGCGAGTTCGGAACGGGTGCCCGGCTCCGCCGCCACATAATCCGGGTCCTGGCGCACGTCGGGAACCAGCGCCGGGAGGCCCGTGCGGGCCACGCGGCCCACGATCCCCTCCCCAACCGTCACCGGCACCCGGACCGCCTCTTCGAAGAACCCGTAATGCCCCACGCTGCGCAGGCGTCCGGTCCCCTCCTCCAGGAGCAGGCATTCCACCGCTTCGAACCCCAAGGTCCGCTGCATCACCGACAACGCCCGACGGATCACCTGCTCCGGATCCAGGGTGGTCGCGGTGGCGGCGACCACCTCGTAGAGGATCGCCAACTCGTTCAGGCGGCGGCGCAACTCGGTGAAGAGCCGGGCGTTCTCCAGGGCCATGGCCAACTGGCCCGAGAGGGCGCTCAGCAGCCGGACATGATCTTCCCGGAAGGCCCCGGCCTCCGGGCTCTGGACATCCAGGACCCCGACCACGCGCTCGCCGACGACCAGCGGGACGGCGAGTTCGGAGCGCGTATCCGGGATGCTCGGCACATATCCCTCTTCCCGAGCAACGTCCGGCGCCCACACCACGGTCCGGGCAGCGGCCGCCCGGCCCACCAGGCCTTCCCCCACCCGCAGGCGTGGGGCCCGCAGGGCGGCCTCCTCCGGCCCCGCGGTCCGATAGAGGGCCAGCGTGGCAGGCTCCAGGGGATCGCGCAGGAAAAGGGCGACATAACGGAAGGCGGGCTCCTCCCGGAGGAGCCGGAGGATCTCTTCCACCAGCCGGTCGAGATCCATGAAGCGGACAGCGATCTCCGAGGCCCGTCGCAGCGTCTCCAGTTCCCGCAGGCGGCGCAGGGCCTCGTCGTAAAGCCGCGCGTTGGCGATGGCGACAGCCACCTGATCCGCCACCGCGCCCAACACCCGCACTTCATCGGCGCTGAACAGCCGGGGCGCCTCGAACACGAGGTGGAGCGCCCCCAGCGTCCGCCCGGCGTGGCGCAGGGGGAACCCCACCAGGGCCCCAACGCCCCAGCGCCGGGCCTCCGGATCCTGGAACAGCGGGTGCGTCTGAGCGTCGGGGATCACCACCGGGCGCCCGCTCCGGACAACCTGCTCCGTCACCCCGGCCGGTCGGGGGCGCGGCGCCTCGAAGACCAACGTCCCGTCCCGGTGGATGGTCACGCCGGAGCGCCAAGCCTCCCCGCTCTCGTCCAGGAGATGGAGATAGACCCGGTCCGCCCCGCTCAGGCCCAACAGGTGGCGGGCCGCGGTCTCCAGCACCTGGGGGAGATCCAAGGTCGCTGTCACGCGCGCGGCGATCTCCTGCAGGGCGGCCAGTTCGGCGATCCGTCGTTGGGAGGCCTCGTAGAGTTGGGCGTTGTGAAGGGCCAAGGAGAGGTGGTCGGCCAGGGCGGTGAAGACGGATTGGTCTTCGGCGGGGAAAGCCCCCGGCTGGATGGAGAAGAAGGCCAGCGCCCCGATCACAGACCGCTCCTGATGCAAAGGGACCATCAGAGCGGAGCGGACCGAAAGGATCTCCTGGGACAGGGGTAGCCACCCGTGATCTTCCCGAAGGAGATCCGGGATCCGCACAACCTCGTCACGCTGGATGCACCCGGCAAGGGCCCCAGCGACCGGCCAGGGGGTTCCTGGCGGGAAGTGCTCGACGAGCAACCCCGCCGCCGCCACAGCCTCCACCGAGGCCTCATCGGGGCCCCGCATGAACACCACAGCCCCGTCGCAGGCCAGGAGGCCCACCGCCTGGCTCACCACCACCTCAAGCACCTCGCGGACGTTTAAGGCGGCGCTGAGATGGCGTGCGATCTCGCTCAGGGCCGCCAGCAGGCGGACCCGGCGCTGCTCGGCCTCGTAGAGCCGGGCGTTGGCCAGCGCGACACTTATCTGATCCGCCAGGGCGCGGGCCAACTGGATCTCCTCATCTGTAAACGTGCGCAACCGCACATCGCTGGCCTCGATCAGGCCGACCGGACGGCCTCGGATCCACAAGGGGAGCATCAGGCACGTCCGATAACCGAAGGCCTGCATCCATGCTTTCTCCGCGGGGTCCGCTGTAGGATCGTCGGCCCGGACCACGAGGAAACCCCCTTCCTGCAACAGCCGGCGCGTCGCTGGATAATCGGCCAGCAGATACAGTCGGCCGACCTCCGGTGGAGAGGGGTCCTCGCTCTGCCGCTCCGGCGGCGTGTAATCGGCCTCGACCACCAACGCCTCTTCCTGAGGGTCCAAGAGCGAGATGGTGCAGTTGGTCACCTGGAGGACCTCGACCAGGTGCTGAGCCGCCCGCTCCAGGACCTCCCGGGCGCTCAGGGTGGAGGTTGCCAGGGCAGCCCCGACCACCATGGCGCCCAGGTCCCGGATCCGCCGCCGGGTCTCCTGGTAGAGGGCGGCGTTCTGAAGGACCACCCCGACGTGGGAAGCCAGGAGCCGGGCGGCCTCGCGCTCCACATCCAGGAGGGGATGCGGAGATCCCCGGGCGATCACCAGCCGGCCCCACACCCGCCCCTCGCGGGTCAACGGCACCCAGAGGGCCGCCCGCTCGCCCCACGCCGGATCCCCAGTGGTCGGAAGCACCTGAGGCTCCGTCGGGGTTTCCCCAGAGGCGGCCTCCGCGGTCAGCCGGCGGCCCGGAGGTCCCGGGGCATCGCCTGCCGTGGCCTGAAGGATCCAGCGGGCGCCGTCCGCCTCGGCCAGCCAGACCTGGGCTCCGGTGCCCTCGAAAAGGGTGCAGGCCGCCGTGGCCAGGCGCTGGAGGATCACCTCGCGCTCCATCTCGGCCGCCAGTTCCGCCAGCGTACGGTTCAGGCCCTCCAGGAGCCGGCTCCGCCGGCGCTCCCGCAGGGCCAGGCGGGCGGCCTCCACAGCCATGCCGATCTGATCAACGATGGCCGAAAGCAACTGGCGCTCGGCAGCTGTGAGGGACCCCGGCTGGGTAGATACCAGTCCAAGCCACCCCAGCGTTCGCTCCCGGGCTCGCATCGGCAGAAGGATCACCGTGTGCCCCTCCCCCTCGGGCCCCGCCGGGCCGACCCAGGCCTGCCCCTCCTGGAGCACGGCGGAAAGCCCCGCGCTGAGCCGTCGAAGGACATCGGACAGGACGGCCGGGTCCCGGCTGCGGAAATACCAGCCGGCCGCCTCCTCGGCCTCCAGATAGAGCCATCCCCCTGCGAGGCCCAAACCGTCCACTACCCGGGCCAGGGCCTCTTGGATCAGCACCGGCAGATCGGAAGCCTGGACGGCGAGGCCGGCCATCGCATAAAAAGCGGCCAGATCCCGGGTCATGCGCTGGGTTTGCCCCAGCAGCCGCAGCACGTAGAGAGTGGCCGCGAGCAGGCCGCCGATCCCCTCAGCCAAGCGGATCTCCGCCTCAGCGAATCCGGGATCCCCGTGGGCCCGGCCGAGGGCCAACAGGCCCACCCGCCGGCCGGCGAACCGCAGGGGGAGGAGCAGGGTGAGGGTGAACAGCGGATCCGGGAGCAGCCCGCCCAGGGCAGGCGGGAGAAAAGCCCGGTGGAAGACCTGGGCAGCGCCGACCTCCAACAAGGCCGCCACCTCGCGCTGGCCCATCAGAGAGAGGGTGCGGACCGGTCCCGCCTCGACCCCGACAGCTGCCTGAAGGTGCAGGGCGGTCTGGGTTTCATCCTGGAGGAAGAGAACGCCGGCGTCCGCCCGGGCCAGCGGGAGGGCCACCTGGAGGGCCAGGTGGCAGAGATCCTCTGGGTCGGCGGCGGTGGCTGCCAGGCGGCCGATCTCGGCCACGTGGGAGAGGGCCAGGTCGCGGCGGCCGAGCTCCGCGATGGCCGCATGCAGCCATTCCGCCGTCACCAGCGCCATGGCGATCTGGTTGCCCAACAGGGTCAACAGATCCCGCTCCAACGGGAAAGCGGGCCGCGGCCGTCGGTAGCCGAAAGCCAGAAGACCCCGCGGATCCTCTTGATGGATGAGGGGTAACATCACCAGGGTGCGGATCCCGAGGGCCTCCACGATCTCCCGGGTGATGGGGGCCAGATCAGCCGTGGGCGTGTCCTCGATATACCAGGCGTAGCGATGGGCGCGGAAGGCCTGGTAAGTCCGCTCGTCCATCGCGATGCGGCCGAAGCGGACCCGGAAGACCTCGTCGAGGCCGAATTGAGCGACCAGTTCCAAACAGGGGCCGCGGGCCTGATAGGCAACGGCCGCGTCCGCCTTCCAGAGCGCCATCAGCAGACGGGCAGCGCTGGCCAGCAACGTGTGGGGCTCCCGCCAATGGTGGCCCAGTTCGGCCAACATCCCCAGCATCTGAGAGAACTCCCGATGGAGCCACTCCTCCGCGGTCGGGGCCAGTTGCCGGATCAGGCCATAGGTCGCCCGCGGCATCCCCAGCCACCGGGCGGGGAGCGCCTCCCCATGGGCGCCCAGGATCACCTCCCATGCGGCGGGGAGGCCCTCCGCCATCAATCGTTCCCAGGCCTCCTGCATCGCCGGGCGCCGGGCCGGGTCGATCCACTCCCACAGCGGGCGTCCCAAGAACGCCTCCCGGGAGGAGCGCCAGAACCGCGCAGCGGCCGCGTTCAGCCAGAGCAGGCACCCTTGCGCGTCCAGGACATAGAGGGGTTCTTCCAGCGCCTCCCAGCGGCGGACATCGGAAAGAGGAAGGAGGGGCTCCACATACAAGCGCACCGAGCGGGGGGCACGCGCGGGGACGGCAGTGAACCGGAAGGGGAGGGCGCCGGGCTCCAACCAGAAAGAGCCCTCCAGCGGGCGTCCCTCACGGGCGGCGGCGACCAGGGCCTCCCAGGAGGGGAAAATCCGAAGGAGGCTCTGGACGCGCAAACGCCGCCGCCGGCCGAGCCAGGGCTCCAGCCCTGCCGCCACCGTCTGGCTCAGGTGCAGCCATCCGCTGTCCAGATCCAGGCGGACCGTGGATCGGTGGGAGACCCAGTCCGGTGCTCTGGCCATGCTCCCTCCCGCTGTCCAGGAAACCGCAGCGTTACCTGCCATGGAAACCGCCTGCCAACGAAGGGCCGGTTCTCAGCGGCGCTGAGAGGTCGGGCGGGATGCGCCGGCCGTTCCAGGAAGCGGCGGGGCTCCCGGACGGCCGTGGCAGTGCTTATATTTCTTGCCGCTTCCACAGGGGCACGGATCGTTCCGCCCGATGGGCCGGTCGGCGGCCTCCGCGGCGCCGGCCGAACGACCTGGCCCCACCTTCGCCCCGGGGGCGAGGCGGCGCTCCCGCGCCAGCGCCTGGCCGCTGGGAACGATCAGGAAGAGACGCCGAACCGCCTCGGCGCGGATGTTCTGGAGCAGATCCTGGAACATCTCAAAGGCCCGGCGCTTGTATTCGACCAGCGGATCGCGCTGCCCGAAGGCCTCCAGGCCGATCCCCTGGCGCAGGTTCTCGATGGCCGTGAGGTAATCGACCCAGAGTTGGCCGATGAGGCCCAACAGCAGGTTGCGGGCGGGTGCGGAGAAGGCCCGGCGCCCGAAGAACCGGACGGCTTCGCCCTGGAGGTCTGGGTCCCAGTGGGCGAAGGGGAGATCGGCCACCGCCTCCCAGCGCGCCTCCCCCAGCCACGCCGCCAGGCTCAAACGGGTGGGCTCGTCCAGGTCGCGGGGGCGCTGCTCGCCCATCCCCCGCCAGATGGAGCGCCCCAGTTCCTCCTCCCGGGCCTCCAGGACCCCTTGCAGGTGCGCCAGGATGCGGGGTTTCCGTTCGGCCGCCGGGATCTCCTCGAGCAGCCGTCCGGCCAGGTAGGAGAGGGGGAACACCACCTGGGCGTAGGTCACCCGCTGGTGGGTTCGGGCGTCGAAGGATACCTGCCGGGTGAACTGAGCCTCCCACAGGGCCTGAGCCAGCGCCATCGGATCCTGCTGCCCGTCCAGGCGGTCGGCCAGCGCCCCGATCACCTCGCCCAGGTGGGCATCCAACCGGGCCTCGGTCTCCTGGCGCACCACCTCCCGGATGAGGTCCGCCAGTTCCTCCCAGGAGGCCTCCAGGAGATCGGCCTCGTTCAGGGTCAAACCCACCCCGGCCCGGCGGGCGGCGGCCGTCAGGGCTTGCAGGCGCAACGCCCGGTGGCCGGCCTCCCGCACCA
>NZ_PSLG01000055.1:0-13844 GCF_040289485.1 Thermoflexus sp. | reverse complement strand
GCACCGCGTAGAACTCAAACGGCGTCAGCCCATGCCAGGTCATCCGCGCACCTCCCTAAGGGTGAACTCCGAGGCTGGGGGAATGTGAGGAAAGTCGCAAGCCCATTTTACAAATTCCCGACGGATGGGTCAAGCCCGGGGCGCCTCCTCCCCAAGGGAAAGGTCGCTGGGGTCTTCGGACAGAGCGACGGCCGTGCCGGCGTGGGCCGCGGCGCTCACCCACAGGTTCCCGGTGAGGCCGAAGACCGCTGTCCCCGCCAGGGCGCCGGCCCACCAGTGGATCGGAGGCGGGCGGCCCTGCCGCGACCATGCCGTCCGGATCGTCCCCCAGGCGATCCCGAAGGCCAGCCAGGCGGCCGGAAGCGGATCGGCGGGGAAGAGGAACATCCCCAGCGGCGCCCGCAGCAGCGCCAGCAGGGCCTCCCACCCAAGGGCGGCCAGCCCGGCCTCCCAGGCCTCGCGCCGGCAAGGAAGGGCCAGCGTTCCGCCCCGCCACCGTTGCAGGACCAGGATCGTCCCCCCGGCGTAGAGCCCGGCGAGCCCCAGGCCCCGGACCCAGTCGGCCACCGGCCAACCCAGCCCGGTCCCCGGGGCCAGGGGAAGCGGACCTTGAAGTCCCACGTCCTGCCGACCCACCCATCCGCTCTGGAGCACCAGAGAGAAAGGTAAGAGGCCGTAGAGGGCGGGCCCGATCCCCTCCAGAACCGCCCGCCAGGGTTCCCGGAGCCGGCGCAGGAACATCGGAGCCAAGGCTCCGGCGGCCAGCCCCGCCAGCCCGACGAGGACGAGCGGCAGCCCGGTCGTCACCTCGCCTCCTCCGCCGCTGATGGGGCGTCCCGGGGAGCGCGCGGGAGGGGGATCCGGAGCTGCACCCGGGTGCCCTGGCCCGGGGCGGAATCGATTTGGAAATCCGCCTTCAAGAGGTCGGCCCGCTCCATCATGCCCAGCACCCCCAGGCTGCCCCGACGTCCGGCGTCGACCCGCAGGGCGAGGGGGTCAAAGCCGCGGCCATCGTCTTCGACGCTGACCGAGAGGCCATCGTCTGCAAGCCGCATGCGGACCCAGACGTTTTGGGGCTCGGCGTGTTTGCGGGCGTTGTTCATAGCCTCCTCCACGATGGAGAAGACCAGGGCGCGGGCGTTGGGATCCAGCACCGCATCCACCCGGGGGTCGATGTCTAGGTGCACGGCGAAGGGCTCCACCTCTCGGATCTTCTCGGCCAGATGGGTCAGGGCGGCATACAGCCCCTGGGATTCCAGGATCAGGGGACGGAGGCGGAAGAGGAACTGGCGCAGTTCTTGGACGGCCCGCCGGGCGATCTGCTCCGCCTTCTCCAGTTCCTGAGGAAGTTGCTCGGGGGCGTGCTGGAGCAACTTCTGCAGGAAGTTGAGCCGCATCGCCAGGACGGCGACAGTCTGGGTGGGGCCGTCGTGGAGCTCCTGGGCCAGCCGCCGCCGCGCCTCTTCTTCGGCCTCCACCAATCGCTCCTTCTCTTGTTGGAGCGCGTGATAGAGCCAGGCGTTCTGGAGGGCGATGGAGGCATGGGCGGCGATCACCTGCAGGAGATCCTGGCGCTCCGGTGGAAAGGCCGCCGGATCCGGGCTGCCCACCACCAGCACCCCGTAACGCTCCGGCCCCACCCCCAGGGGGATCACCACGGCCTGCGCGCAGATCCGCATGGCCGTCAGGCTGCCCAGTTCCGGGTCCTGGGCGGGGGCGCCCAGGACGGGGCGCCCGCTCTCCAGGGCCTCCCGAAGAGCCCCGCTGCGGCCCGCCAGGCGGCTGCGCTCGTCGCGCGGGGGCAGGCGGCGGGCCACCGCCACCCGAAGGCCCTCCGGATCCAGGAGGGCGATGAACATGGGCGGCAGGGGGACGGCGTGGCTCCGGAACAGGCTCTCGCTGACCTCCAGGGTGGCGTGTAGGATTTCCTCGATCTGGCGCATCTGGGCGAGGGTGGTGGCCAGTTCGAAGACCGCCTGGGTCTGCTGGCGGGCCTGGGCCAGCAGGCGCCGTTGGGCGGCCTCTTGGGCCCGCAGTTCGTGAACGATCTCGCGCTTCAGCCGGTCCCCCACGGCCCCGGCGACCAGGGCGCCCAGGGCCAGCACCATCCCTTGGACCAGCAAGGGGGTCACCGGGAGTAGCGCGCCGGTCCGGATCCATCCCCACAGCCCCAGGCCGCCGATCAACCCGAGGGTGACCAGTTCGCCGGCCCACCAGCCGATGCGCAGGGCCGCCGTCAAGATCGGGAAGAAGGCGAAGAACAACAGGGGGCTCTGGAGGCCGCCGGTGGTGGCCATGAAGGCCAGGGTGATCAGGGTGTCGCCGGCCAGGGTGAGGGTGGGGAGGGGAAGGGGCGAGCGGATGAAGAGCAGGGCCAGGATCACCAAGAAGTTGTAAAGCCCGGTGAGCAGCAACAAGAGGACGAAGGGCCCCTCGGAAACCTGTCGGACCTCCGGGCTGAGGGCCGCCGCCAGGGCCAGGGCCACGATCAGCAGCCAGCGCAGGTTCCCCAGGATCCACTCCATCTGCGCCGTTCCGGTCGGCGCCCAGCGCACCCGATGATCCTCCATTCCCAACATCCCGCTGCGAAATCGATCCCCTGCGCCCCGCAGGCTCCGCGAGGAGGATCTGAGCCCATCCTACCCGAAGGCCCTGAAATCGGCCAGAGGGGATGGGGTGGGGGATTCCTCATCCTCCGGGCCGAGGTCTGTCCGGGCGCGGCCCGCGGGGGTTTTTCCCGACCGCGTTCGGTGCGCTAAGATGATCCGAAATCACAGAAGGAGAGGACAGCGGTGGTGGGGGATCAGCCGCTGCGACGGGACGTGCGCCTGTTGGGCGATCTGCTGGGGGAGGTGCTCCGGGAACAGGCCGGCCCGGAGCGGTTCGCCCTCGAGGAGGAGGTCCGGATGCTGGCCCGGGCCCGCCGCGCCGGCGACGCGGAGGCGGCCGCGCGGTTGCGCGCCCTGCTGGAGACGCTGGATCTGCCCGCGCTTCAGGTGGTGGCTCGGGCCTTCACCATGTTCTTCGACCTGGTAAACTTGGCCGAGGACCGCCACCGGGTTCGGGTGTTGCGGGCCCGGGAGCAGGCAGCGCACCCCCAGCCCCGGTCAGAGTCCATCGCCGAGGCCTTCGCCCGCATGAAGGCCGCCGGCCTCTCCCCGGAGGCCGTCCGTCGGCTCCTGATGGACCTCTCTGTCGAGCCGGTCTTCACGGCGCATCCCACCGAGGCCAAGCGACGGACGGTCCGGGGGATCCTCGGGCGGATCCGCGCCGTCCTCGCCGCCCTGGACGCGCCGGATCTGCTCCCCCGAGAGCGGGAGGACCTGCTGCGCCGCCTGCGGGCGGAGATCACCGCTCTCTGGCAGACCGACCTCACCCGGGTGCGCCGCCCCGCGGTGACCGACGAGGTGGAGAACGGCCTCTCGTTCTTCGTCCGCACCCTCTGGTCCCTGACCCCTCGTCTCTATCGGGACATGCGGGACGCGCTGGGGGCGGCCTATCCGGAGATCGCGGATCCGTTGCCGGTTTTCCTGCGCTTCGGCTCGTGGATCGGCGGGGACCGCGATGGCAACCCGCGGGTGACGGCAGAGGTCACGGCCTGGACGCTGCAGCGGCATCGGGAGGTGGCCCTCTCGCTCCACCTGGAGCAGGCCCGCGCCCTGTTCGTCGCCCTGGGGGTCTCTACCCGCCAGGCGCCGATCTCCCCGGGTCTGGCCCGGTCCTTGGCGGAGGCGCTGGAGCGGTGGCCGGCCCTGCGGGAGCGCCTCGCGCGGCTTTCCCCCTATGAGGCCTACCGGCAGTGGATCGCCATCATCGCCTGGCGGCTGGAGCAGACCATGGCCTGGGACCCTATGGCGGACGGTGCCCCGCCGGAGGGTGCCTATCGGTCGGCCCGGGAGCTGGTCGAGGATCTGGAGCGGATGCAGGAGAGCCTGCGGGAGAACCGGGGGGCGCGCATCGCGGAGGGCCTGCTGTGGGATTGGTGGATCCAGGCCCGCGTGTTCGGCTTCCACCTCGCCCGATTGGACGTGCGGCAGGAGGCCCGGCGCCACGCCGGGGCGGCAGCGGAGTTGCTGGCGGCCGGGGGCGCCGGGGTGGATTTCCAGGCCCTGCCGGAGCCGGAGCGGGTCGCCGTGTTGCTGGAGACCCTCCCGCAGGCGGCGGGGCTGGCCGCCCGGGCGCAGCCCTCGCCGGAGACGGCGGAGACCCTGGCGGTGTTCCGGCTGCTCTATCGGGCGGCCCAGGCCTACGGCCCCGAGGCTGTGGGGCCCTATCTCATCAGCATGGCCCGCAGCCCCTCCGACGTGCTGATGGTCCTTTGGCTGATGTGCGCAGCCAACGGCCTGACGGAGCCCCCCGCGTTCTTCCAGGCGGCGCCGCTGTTTGAGAGCATCGCCACCCTGCGGGCGGCGCCGGCGACCCTGGAGGCGCTTTTCGCTCTACCCTTCTATCGCGCCCATCTGGCGCGCCAGGGGGACCATCAGATCGTTATGGTCGGCTACTCGGACAGCACCAAGGACGGCGGCTATCTGGCGGCTGTGTGGGCCCTGTATCGGGCCCAGGCAGAGATGGTGCGGGCCGCCCGGGCCCACGGGGTCACGCTGACCTTCTTCCACGGCCGCGGGGGAGCCCTGGGCCGGGGCGGGGGGCCGGCGGCCCGCGGTATCCTGGGCTTGCCCCCGCAGGCTGTGGCCGGGCGTCTCCGCATGACGGAACAGGGAGAGGTTCTGGCGGAGCGCTACGACGACCCCCACATCGCCTACCGGCATCTGGAGCAGGTCCTCTGGGCGACCCTGCTGGTTTCGGCCCTCCCGGGCCCCGAGCCTCGGCCAGAGTGGGTGGAGGCCATGGAGGAGATGAGCGAGGCCGCCTACCGGGCCTACCGGGAGTTGCTGGAGGCGCCGGGGTTCCTGACCTATTTCCAGTATGCGACGCCCATCGACGGGGTCGAGCGCTTGCCCATCGCCTCCCGCCCGGCGCGGCGGCGGCCGGAGCGGCGCCTGGAGGAGCTGCGGGCCATCCCCTGGGTGTTCTCCTGGACCCAGAGCCGCCACCTGTTGCCGGGCTGGTTCGGCCTGGGCAGCGGGATCGAGGCCTTCGTCCGGCGAGCGGGGGCGTTGGGCTGGCAGCGCCTGGAGGAGATGCATCGGGGCTGGCCCTTCTTCCGGGTGGTCCTGGCGGACGCGGCCCTGGCCCTGGCTAAGACGGACCTGGGGATCGCCCGGGCCTACGCCGAATTGGTTCCCGACGCGGAGGTCCGGGAGGCCCTCTGGCGGCGCATCGAGGCAGAGTATCACCGGACGCGGCAGGCCCTGTTGCGGATCACTGGCTTGCCAGACCTGCTGGAGGACATCCCCTGGCTGAAGCGGTCCATCCAGGTGCGCAACCCCTACGTGGACCCGTTGAACTTCATCCAGATCCTGCTGCTGCGCCGCTGGCGGGAGCAGCCGGAGGCCGAGGCACTGCAGGAGGCCCTGTGGCTCACCATCCAGGGGGTGGCCGCCGGTCTGCGCACCACGGGATAGCCGGGGCGGGGCCGGTCGGCCCCGCCCCTTTGGCTCAGTCCTCGCCCGCGAACAGCGGGATCCGCTCGAAGCGGACAACATCCACGAGGCCCTGGTCGGTGAGTTTGAGTTCGGGGATCACCTCCAGGGCCAGGAAACTCAGGGTCATCAGGGGGTTGGGCAACTCGCTGCCCAGGGCGCGGGCCGCCGCCAGCACCGCGTCCATCTCCCTCCGGACCGTCTCGATGGGCTGGTCGGACATCAGCCCGGCGATGGGGAGGGGGAGGCGGGCCAGGACGGTCTCGCCCTCCGCGGCGGCCATGCCCCCACCCGTCTCGGCGATGGCGCGGACGGCGGTCTCCATCGAGCGGTCGTCGGCGCCCACGACCACGATGTTGTGATGGTCGTGGGCCACCGAAGAGGCCAAGGCGCCGCGGCGCAGCCCCATCCCCTTCACGAAGCCCAGGCCCACCTGTCCCGTGGCCCGGTGCCGCTCGATCACCGCGATCTTGAGGAGGTCGCGCCCTGGGTCCGCCACCGCCTCCCCGTCGGCGATGGTGGCTTCCTCGATCAGATGCCGCGTGATCACCTGGTCCCGGACCACCCCGATGACATGGATGCGGCGACCCCGTGCCGGGATGCGGAAGCGCACCTGGTCCCAGGCGATGTTGATCGTGTGGCGCAGGGCCACCTTGCGGTTGGGGGGCTCCCAGAGGGGCCGCCCGTTTTCGGCCACCAGGACCCCGTGGCGGAAGACCAGTTCGGGGCGGAGGTCGTAGAGGTCGGAGAAGACCACCAGGTCCGCCAGGCGGCCGGGGGCGATGGCCCCGCGGTCGTGCAGCCGGTAGTGCTCGGCGGTGTTCAGGGTGGCCATGCGGATGGCGGTCACCGGGTCGAGGCCCAGGCGCACCGCCTTCCGGATGAGGGCATCGATGTGTCCCTCGTCCAGCAGATCGGCGGGGTGGCGGTCATCGGTGCAGAAGCAGAAGCGACGGCTGTTGGCGGGAGTGATGGCGGGGAGGAGGTCGGCCAGGTTGCGGGCCACAGAGGACTCCCGCACGAAGACATACATCCCCAGGCGGGCCTTCTCCAGGGCCTCCGCCGCGGTCGTGCACTCGTGGTCCGAGGACATCCCTGCCGCCGCATAAGCCACCAGGTCGCGGCCGGTCAGTTGCGGCGCGTGGCCGTCGCGGACCACGTGGGCGAAGGCCCGGAGCTTGTCGAGCACCACCGGATCGCCGTTGATCACGCCGGGGTAGTTCATCATCTCGGCCAACCCCAGCACCCAGGGGTTGGAGAGCAGGGGCCGCAGATCATACCAGTAGAGGGTGGCGCCAGCCGTGCCCAGGGGGGAGGCGGGGACGCAGGAGGGAAGCATGACAAAGACGCTGAGGGGGTTATACTTGGCCGCGTTCAACATATAACGGATGCCGTCCAACCCGAGGACATTGGCGATCTCGTGGGGGTCGATGATCACGACAGTGGTGCCGTGGGGGACAACGGCGCGGGCGAACTCCGGCGGAGGGACCATGCTGCTTTCGATGTGGACGTGGGCGTCGATGAACCCGGGGGCGACGAAGCGGCCGCGGAGGGGGATGACCTCCCGCGCGGTGTATCCTTCCCCGACGCCGACGATCCAGGAGCCTTGGATGGCGATGTCGGCCTCGTAGATGTCCCCGGTGAACACATTGATGAGGCGCCCTCCCTGGAGGAGCAGATCGGCCGGCTCCTGACCGCGCGCCAGGCGGATCCGATGGGCCAGTTCCATAGCCGTGCCTCCTGTTCCCAGTCTTGGGCGGGGATCGCTCCGCTCGCAAGCGATGGGTTTTAAGGAAAAATTATAATGGGTCCGCACGCCATCGCCAAGGGCAGGCGGCGGCGCCCCATGCCCCGACGCCTGCGGGGGCACAGCCCGCTGCGCCCCTACGACGCACCCCGGGTTGACAAAGGGGACGGGGATGGGCTATAGTCTTAAAAAAGCCCGAAGGCGAACCGTTCCAAGCGAGCCCTTGAACGGCGATGACGGAGACGAGTAGGCCCGGGCCGTCGTGCCCAGCGAGTCCGGAGGGGGTGGGAGCCGGATGCCGACGTCGGGCCGAAGATCCCTCCCGAGCCGGCGACCGAACGCCCGCCCTGGCGGGTCAGTAGGCTCGCCCGGGATTCGCCCCCCGTTATCCAGGGCGCGGGGATCGTGAGGGAATCCCCTTGCCGTCCCCGTGAGGAGCGGCCCGGTAGAACCGGGAAGAAGGGTGGCACCGCGGGAGCGTCGGCTCCCGTCCCTTTGGGGACGGGAGCCGATTGTTTCAAAGGGGGGAGATGGATGGAGACGCGATTGCTGTATCCGACGGACGCCTATCTGCGGACCTTCGAGGCCACAGTGGTGGCGGTCGAAGGATCGGCGGTGGCGCTGGACGCCACCGCGTTCTACCCCGGCGGGGGTGGGCAGCCCCCGGATGAAGGGATCTTGACCGACGGCCGGCAGGTCTGGGTGGTCCGGGCCGTCCGTCGTCAGGGCCCCTGGGTCTGGCACACGGTGGAGGGGGAGCCACCGGCGGTGGGCCAGAGGGTGCGGGGCGAGATCGATTGGGAGCGCCGCTACGCCCTGATGCGCACCCATACTGCCCTCCACATCCTCTGTGGGGTGGTCTGGCGGGACTACAGGGCCAAGGTCACTGGAGGGAACATGGAACCCCTGCGGGGACGCATGGACTTCGAGTTCGAAACCCTGACCGGAGATCGGGTCCGGGAGATCGAGGCGAAGATCAACGCCGAGGTCGCCGCCGCCCGGCCGGTGCGGGTTTACTTCCTTCCTCGGGAGGAGGCCGACCGCCACCCCGACCTCATCCGCACCAAGGTCAACCTCCTGCCCCCGGACCTCCAGGTGGTCCGCGTGGTCGAGATCGAGGGCCTTGACCTCCAGGCCGACGGCGGCACCCACGTGGCCAACACCCGCGAGGTAGGCCGCATCCGTATCGTGGATTATAAGAGCAAAGGAAAGATCAATAAACGCATTGAAATAGCCATAGAGTGTTGAAAGAATGGCCATAATTGATCAGGGAGGGAGCTATGTTTCAGCCAGTCCCGGCGAAAGTGAACTTTCCCAGGCTGGAGGAGGAGATCCTGGCTTTCTGGAGGGAGCGGCGGATCTTCCAGCGGTCCATGGAGCAGACCCGGGGCGGGCCGCGCTATGTCTTTTATGAAGGCCCGCCCACGGCCAACGGCCTGCCCGGCATCCATCACGTGCTGGCCCGGGCCTTCAAGGACCTCTTCCCTCGATACAAGACCATGCGGGGCTATTTCTGCCTCCGGCGCGGGGGGTGGGACACTCACGGGCTGCCGGTGGAGCTGGAGGTGGAGAAGGAACTGGGGTTCACTTCTAAGGCGGACATCGAGCGCTACGGGATCGCGGAGTTCAACCGACGCTGCCGGGAGAGCGTTTTCCGCTACGTCAAGGAGTGGGAGGTCCTCACCGAGCGCATCGCCTTCTGGATCGATCTCCAGGACGCCTACATCACGCTGAGCAACGAATACATCGAGTCGGTCTGGTGGATCCTGCGCCAGTTCTGGGACCGGGGGCTGCTTTATCAAAGCTACAAGGTGGTGCCCTATTGCCCCCGCTGCGGCACGCCCCTTTCGGACCACGAGGTGGCCCTAGGCTACCGGGAGGACACCGAAGATCCCTCGGTCTACGTGAAGTTCCCGCTGCGAGAGGAAGAAGGGACCTACTTCCTGGTCTGGACCACCACACCGTGGACGCTGCCGGGCAACGTGGCCCTGGCCGTCCATCCGGAGGCCACCTATGTGCTGGTGGAGCAGGAGCGGGAGGGGACGGTCGAGCGCCTGATCTTGGCGGAGGCTCTCCTCGAGAAGGCCCTGCGGGGCGACTTCCGGGTGGTGGCCCGGATGCCGGGCCGGGACCTGGCGGGGCTGCGGTATCGGCCCCTCTACACCTTCCTGCCTGTGGAAAAGGAGGCCCACTACGTGGTGACCGCCTCCTTCGTCAGCCTGGATGAGGGGACCGGCATCGTCCACAGCGCCCCGGCCTTCGGCCCCGAGGACATGCAGCTGGCCCGGGAATATGACCTTCCTGTCCTGGTCACCGTCGACCCCCGGGGGCGCTTCGTCGACGAGGTCACGCCCTGGCGCGGCATGTTCGTCAAGGACGCCGACCCGCTGATCATCGAGGATCTGCGGCGGCGGGGCCTGTTGTATTTCGCCGGGACGTATCTGCACACCTATCCTTTCTGTTGGCGGTGTGGAACGCCGCTGCTGTATTACGCCCGCACCTCCTGGTTCATCGAGACCACTCGGTTCAAGGACCGCCTGGTGGCCCTGAACCGGACCATCCGCTGGTATCCGCCGCAGATCGGCGAGGGCCGCTTTGGGAACTGGCTGGAGAACAACGTGGACTGGGCCCTGAGCCGGGAGCGCTACTGGGGCATCCCCCTCCCCATCTGGGAATGCCCCCGCTGTGGCCACCGGGAGTGCATCGGCTCCTACGCCGAGTTGCGGGCCAAGGTGGAGGCCGCTGGGTTCCGCTGGCCCGAGCCGTGGGACCCCCATAAACCGTATGTGGATGAGGTCCGCTACCGCTGCGAGCGGTGCGGCGATCTGATGCAACGGGTTCCCGAGGTCATCGACGTCTGGTTCGACTCGGGGGCCATGCCCGTGGCCCAGTGGCATTACCCTTTCGAGAACCAGGAGGTGTTCCGCGAGCAGTTCCCCGCCGATTTCATCTGCGAGGGGGTGGATCAGACGCGAGGCTGGTTCTACTCGCTGCACGCCATCGCCACCTTGTTGTTCGACTCGGTGGCCTTCAAGAACGTGATCTCCCTGGGCTTGGTCCTGGATGAGAAGGGCCAGAAGATGTCGAAGTCCCGCGGCAACGTGGTGGATCCCTGGGAGGTCATCAACGTCCACGGGGCCGATGCCCTGCGTTGGTATTTCTACACGGTCTCCCCGCCGGGCCAGGAGCGCCGCATCTCTGTCAACCTGGTGGGGGATGTGGTGCGCACCTTCCTGCTGACCCTGTGGAACACCTATCGTTTCTTCGTCACCTACGCCCGCCTGGACGGCTTCCATCCGCGGGTGGTCCCTGCGCCTCCCGTCGCCGAGCGCCCGCCGCTGGACCGGTGGATCCTGGCCGAGCTCCACGCGTTGATCGGGGAAGTCACTGAGGCCCTGGAGAACTACGATCCCACCACGGCCGGCCGGCGCTTGGCCGCCTTCGTGGACGATCTCTCCAACTGGTATGTGCGGCGCAGCCGGCGTCGCTTCTGGAAGAACGAGAACGACGCCGACAAGGCGGCCGTGTATCACACCCTCTATGAGTGCCTGGTGACCCTCTGCCATCTGCTGGCTCCCTTCATCCCCTTCACGGCCGAGGCCCTCTACCGCAACCTGGTGGTCCCGGTGAACCCGGAGGCCCCCGAGAGCGTCCATCTCTCCCGGTGGCCGGAGCCGGATCCCACGCGCGTGGACGAGCGCCTGCGGGAGGAGATGCGGCTGGTGATGCGCCTGGCCAGCCTGGGCCTGGCCGCCCGCAACGCCGCCCGCCTCCGGGTCCGCCAACCTCTGGCTCGGGTCGCCTTCCGGGTGCGCACCGCAGAGGAGGTGGAGGCCGTCCGCCGCCTGGCCGACATCCTGTTGGACGAGTTGAACATCAAGGAATTGACTTTCATCCAGGACCTCTCGGAGGTGGCCGACCTGGAGGTCCATCTGCGGCCGGACCGCCTGGGGCCGCGATATGGGGCATGGTGGCCGGTGTTGGAGGCGGCCTTCGCTGGGCTGCCGCCGGCGGTGGTGGCGGCGGCGCTGCGGCGGGGGGAGACGGTGGCCGTCCGCATCGACGGGGAGACGGCGGAGGTGGGTCCGGAGGACGTGGAGATCCGCTACCGGCCGAAGCCGGGCTGGGCCTTCGCCGCGGAGGGGCCGTATGGGGCGGCGGTCTGGACGGAGATCCCGCCGGCGCTGCGGCAGGAGGGGCTGGCCCGGGAGGTGGTCCGCCGCATCCAGGAGTTGCGCAAGCGGGCGGACTTCGACGTGGCCGACCGTATCGTGACCTACTACCAGGCCGATCCGGCGCTGGCCGAGGCCATCGCCGCCCACGCGGCCTACATCCAAGCGGAGACCCTCTCGGAGCAGTTGCTGCCGATGGCGCCGCCCCCCGAGGTGGAGGCGGTGGAACGGGCCACCATCGATGGGATGGCCCTCCTGCTGGGCCTGCTCCGGGTCGCCCGCGGCTGATCCCTTGGGCTCCAGGAGCCATCCGAGGCCCGTGGGGATGGCGCGGGGCTACAATACTGGTCAAATCCGGTAAGGGAAGTGGGGATGCCGTTGCGGTTCCTGACAGCGGGCGAATCCCACGGGCCGGCGCTGGTGGCCATCCTGGAGGGCCTGCCGGCCGGCCTGCCCGTGGATGTGGAGGCCATCCACCGGGACCTGGCCCGTCGGCAACGCGGCCTGGGGGCCGGCCCTCGGATGCGGATCGAACAGGACCAGGTGGAGATCCTCGGCGGGGTCATGGAGGGTCAGACCACGGGAGCGCCCATTGCCCTGCGCATTGAGAACCGGGACCATGCCAAGTGGCGGGGGCAGGAGATCCCCCCGATGACGGTGCCCCGGCCGGGGCACGTGGATCTGGCGGCGGCCATCAAATACGGCTACCGGGATCTGCGGCCGGGCCTGGAGCGGGCCTCGGCTCGGGAGACGGCCGCCCGGGTGGCGGTGGGGGCCCTCTGCAAACAGTTCCTGGCCGCCTTCGACATCCAGGTGGGCAGTTACGTGGTCCAGATCGGCCCGGTTCGAGCCGACCTCCCCGAGGACCTCCCGTATCCGCTCCGTTTCGAGCGGGCGGAGGCCGACCCTGTCCGCTGTCCCGATCCGGAAGCCTCGGCGCGGATGCAGGAGGCCATCGCCCAAGCCGTCCGGGAGAAGGACACCCTGGGCGGGGTGATCGAAGGGGTGGCCCTGGGGGTGCCACCGGGTCTGGGATCCCACGTGCACTGGGACCGGCGGCTGAGCGCCCGGCTGATGATGGCCCTCGGCAGCATCCCAGCGGTGAAGGGGGTGGAGATCGGCGATGGATTCGCCTTGGCCGCCCGGCGGGGCACCGAGGCCCAGGATGGGATCTTCCGGGAAGGGGACCTGCTGGTCCGCCGGACCAACCGGGCCGGCGGTATCGAGGGGGGGATCTCCACCGGGGCCCCCATCGTGGTCCGGGTCGCCTTCAAGCCCATCGCCACCACCTTGACGCCCCAGCCCTCCGTGGATCTCTCCACGGGGGAGCCGACCCCTACCCGCTACGAGCGCTCCGACTTCTGCCCAGTCCCCCGGGCCTGTCCCATCGTTGAGGCCATGATGGCCTTCGCCCTTGCCGATGCCCTTCTGGAGAAACTGGGGGGCGACACCCTGGCGGAATGCCAGGACCGGTTCCGCTGCCTGCGCGGGGCTCGGCTCTCGGACCTCACGCTGGAGGCGACCCCGCGGTGCTTCTGGCCGTGAGCCGGCCGGTTTCACGTGAAACATCGGCCGGGGGGATGGCCTATCGCCAGCGGGTGAGGATGGTCTCTCGCTCGAAGAGGGCGACGGCGAGGGCCAGGAGCAGGGCGTCCAGCCCGGCCAGAAACAGCGCCAGCAGCAGGGGGAGGGTTTCGGAGAGCCACAGGAAGCCCAGGCTTTGGGCGATGATCAGGCCCAGGAGGGGCAGCACCACCACCATCCCGATCTGCTCGGCCAGGCGCGGGTCGTTGACCCGGGAGGAGACCATCAGGCCGAGGAGGGTGGCCATCAGGGTGAAAAGAGGGCCCAGGACCAGGACCTGGAGCCAGGCGGTCGGCCCCCACAGGACAGCGAAGGCTGCCGGGTGGATCCGCAGTAGCGCCGCGCCAAGGACCACCCCGAGGTAGGTGAGGAGGCTCAGCCCGATCCCCGGGAGGGCGGCGGCCAGGGCCTTCCCGGCCAGCACCTCGGCCGTGGTCACCGACGTGGCCAGCAGCGGCTCCAGGGCCTTCTCCCGCTTCTCCCCCACCACGCTGTAGGCGGCGATGGTCATGGGGATGGCCATCGGGCCGATCCAGAAAAGCAGCATCCACTGGCCGATCAGGAAGACCTCCATTTGGGCCTGGGGGGGAAGATCGGCCAGCCGGCGGGCCAGGGCGGGGGGCAGTTCGCCGGTAGATCCCCAGGAGGGCGGGATCTGGCGGAGGCCGATCATGGTGGCCACCGGGAGGGCGAGGAAGAGCAGGGGGAGGATCACCAGCAGCATCGCGACATACCGATTGCGCAGGGCGTCGTGAACCTCTTTGTCCAGGACAGCGAAGATCCGCTCGGGTCGCATCG
>NZ_PSLG01000054.1:9820-14575 GCF_040289485.1 Thermoflexus sp. | reverse complement strand
GGATCCACGACGGGGAGGCGGAGCTGCGGGACGCCGCCCACCTGTGGGGCCGCACCACCGGGGAGGTCGAGGAGATCCTTTACGAGGAATTGGGGGACGACCAGATCGAGGTCGCCCAGATCGGCCCGGCGGGCGAGCGACGGGTCCGCTTCGCCGCCATCATCCACATGGCCAACCGGGCCCACGGCCGCACCGGGATGGGGGCGGTGATGGGCTCCAAGAACCTGAAAGCCATCGCCGTCCGGGGCCGCCACAAGGTGGCGGTGGCCGATCCGAAGGCCCTGGCCGCCCTGGCCCAATGGGACGCCCGCCCCATCGAGAGCAACCCCGACGTCCAGGGCCTGGCCCTCTACGGGACCGCCAGCGTGGTGGCCTGGCAGCAGATGGCGGGCACCCTCCCCACCCGCAACTACACCGCCGGGCAGTTCGAGGGCTTCGAGCGGATCACCGGCGAGCGGATGGCCGAGACCATCCTGAAGGACCGCGACACCTGTTACGCATGCGTCGTCCGCTGCAAGCGGGTGGTGGAGGCGGAGTGGAACGGGCGCCGGGTGGATCCCCGCTACGGGGGGCCGGAATATGAGACCATCGCCACCTTCGGCTCCTACTGCGGCATCGACGACCTGGAGGCCATCGCCCTGGCCAACCAGTTATGTAACCAGTATGGCGTGGACACCATCTCTTGCGGGGCCACCATCGCGTGGGCCATGGAATGCTTCGAGAACGGCGTCCTCACTGAAGCCGAGATCGGCTTCCCGCTGCGCTTCGGCGACGCCGCGGCGATGCTGCGCCTGCTGGAGATGATCCTGCGGCGGGAGGGGATCGGGGATGTGCTGGCCGAGGGCTCGGCCCGCGCCGCCGACCGCCTCGGGAAGGGCCACGAGTTCCTCATCACGGTGAAAGGCCAGGAGGCGCCGGCCCACATGCCCCAGGCCAAGCGCTCCCTGGGCCTGATCTACGCCGTCAACCCCTTCGGCGCCGACCATCAGTCCAGCGAGCACGACCCGATGTATGAAGAGGGGGCCTCGGACCTCTACCTCAGTCGTTTGGCCCGGCTGGGCCTCACCGACCCGCGGCCGCCCTACAGCCTCGATGCGGAGAAGATCCGCGGAGCGGCTGCGAGCCCTGGGCCTCGGCTGGCTGCTGGAGGGCTGACCATGCCGTTCTCGGAGCGGGGCCGATGCCGGTGATGGACCACGTGGCTTACCTCGCGGGGACCCTGGGGCCCCGCGGCAGCACCACGGCCCAGGAGCGAGCGGCGGCGGAATACGCCGCCCGCGTCTTCCAGGACCTGGGGCTGGAGCCCCGGGTGGAGCGGTTCCGCAGCGCCACCTCCGCGTGGCGCCCCTTCGCCGTCGCCACCGGGGGGATGCTGCTGATGCTCCCGCTCTTCTTCCTCGGCGGGCCGGCCGGGCGCTGGCTCGCCGCCCTGGGGGTCTTCTTCCTGGTGGCCTGCACCGCCCTGGAACTCACCTTCACCCCCAACCCGCTGCGCCTGCTGGTCCCAAAGGGCTGGAGCCAGAACGTCTACGCGGTCCTGCCGCCGGCCGGCCCGGCCCGGCGGCGGGTGATCCTGTGCGGCCATCTGGATACCCACCGCACGCCCTGGGCGTTCTCCTCCCTGCAGGCGCTGAGGATCTACCGGGCCTTGGTGACCTGGGGGCTCCCTGGGGCCGTCGGGATGGGGCTGCTGTTCCTGCTCGGCGCCGTCACCGGGAACCTGGCCTGGGGCGGCCCGGCGGCCCTCCCAGCCCTCCTGCTCGCCGCCGTCTTCGCCATGGCGGTCCAGGCGGATCTCACCCCCTACACACCGGGAGCCAACGACAACGCCACGGGTGCCGGCCTGGTGCTGGCCCTGGCGGAACGGCTCCGTCGGGAGCCCCTGGAACAGACCGAGGTGTGGGCCCTGTGCACCGGCTGCGAGGAGGTCGGTGCCTATGGAGCGGCGGACTTCGTCCGTCGCCACGCCGACCTGGGCCGCCCCTTCTTCATCGTCCTGGACACGGTGGGGGGGCCCGGGAGCGGCCCCTGTTTTCTGGTCCAGGAGACGATGCTGGTGCCCTTCCGGAGCGATCCGGCCCTGCTGGCCCTGGCGGAGCGGGTCGCCCGGGAGCGGCCCGAACTGGGCGCCTATCGCTGGCCGAACTTCCGGGGCGCGTATACGGACGGGGCACCGGCCGCGCGAGCCGGCTGGCGGGTTCTCTCCCTGGTGAACCTTCGGCCGGACGGGGTGCTCCCCCACTGGCACCAGCCCTCGGACGTCCTGGAGAACCTGGACCCGGACGTCCTGGCCCGGACCGAGGCCTTCGTATGGGCCCTGCTGGCCGCCATCGACCGGGCGCCGGACCGGTGAGAGGGCCTGGCGATGGGGGCAGGAGGCGTTTCTGGGGTGCGGCGGTGGGGGCTGGGGCTCCTCCTCCTGGCTGCTTGCGCCCCCGTGGCGTTCTCGGCCGCCGGGGCCGTGACCTCGCCCGCACGAACCCTTTCTCCGACCCCACGACCCTCGCCTACGCCGGCCCCGGCGACCGAACGGGTCCGCTTCGCGGTGATCGGGGACTACGGACAGGCGGGTCCGGCGGCGGCGGCGGTGGCAGCGCTGGTGCGGGGCTGGGCGCCGGATTTCATCGTCACCACCGGCGACAACAACTACCCCCGCGGCGAGGCGGCGACCATCGACGGGAACATCGGCCCGTATTACCACGGGTTCATCGCGCCCTATCGGGGGCGCTACGGGCCGGGGGCCGACCGCAACCGCTTTTTCCCAGCCCTGGGGAACCACGACTGGGAGAGCCCCGGCGCCCGCCCCTTCCGGGATTACTTCACCCTGCCCGGGAACGAGCGGTATTACGACGTGCGCTGGGGGCCGGTCCACCTGTTCATCCTGGATAGCGATCCGCGGGAGCCCGATGGGATCACCGCGGACTCGCGACAGGCCCGGTGGCTGCGGGAGCGCCTGCAGGCCTCCGACGCCCCGTGGCGGCTGGTGGTCCTCCATCACCCGCCTTACTCCTCCGGCCTTCACGGCTCCACCCCGGCCCTGCAGTGGCCCTTCGCCCGCTGGGGGGCCCACGCCGTCCTGGCCGGCCACGACCACAGTTATGAGCGCATCGAGCGGGATGGGATCGTCTACTTCGTCAACGGCCTGGGGGGCCATCCGGCCCGTTACCCGTTCCGCACCCCGGTCCCCGGCAGCCAGGTCCGCTACTGGGCCCGGCACGGGGCCCTGTGGGTCGAGGCCGACGCCACGACCCTGGTTTTCCGGTTCATCACGGTGGACGGGAAGGAGATCGACCGCCGCGTCCTCACCCAGGCGGCCCGGAACGCCCGGGCGCTGCCCCCGGGAGGGGACTTCGTTGACGAACCTCCCCCGCTCCGGTAAACTGGAAGCGCCCGAAGGGGAGTAGCGACCGGGCTGAAGGCCCGGTGGCGGGGCCGTCAGCACGGGAGCGGCGCTCTGGCGCCCTTCCCGGTCCCGCCGGCCCGGATCCGGGCTTGCGAGACCTTCCGCCGATGCCCAGGGCGAGGGACCACCCCGCCCGGCCGGACATCCGCGGAAGGTCTTTTTGTTTCCTGAACACCCAAGCGTGCCGGGAGGTTCTGGATGGCCCAGACGGGAGGGATGCTTTCTCAGCCGTGGCATGTCCTTTCCATCGCGGAGGTCCTCGCCGCCCTGGAGGCGGATCCCCGCGGGCTCTCCCCCGCAGAGGCCGCCCGGCGTCGCCGGGTCTACGGGCCCAACGAACTGGAGGCCGCCCGCCGGATCTCGCCGTGGGCGATCCTCCTGGCCCAGTTCCGGAACGTGCTGGTGCTCATCCTCCTGGCGGCCACCGCCCTCTCGATTGTCCTGGGGCACGGGACGGAGGCGGTGGTCATTATCGTCATCGTCCTCTTCGCCGTGCTGCTGGGCTTCCTCCAGGAATACCGCGCCGAGCGGGCCCTGGAGGCCCTGCGCCGGCTCGCCGCCCCCACCGCCACCGTCCTCCGGGAGGGGGAACCCCAGGAAGTCCCCGCCCGGGAACTGGTCCCCGGCGATGTGGTGGTCCTGCACACCGGCGATCGGGTGCCAGCCGACCTCCGGCTCCTCGAGGCTGTCCACCTCCGGATCGACGAGGCGGTCCTGACCGGGGAGTCGGTCCCGGTGGAGAAGCACACGGACCCCATCCCCGTGCCGGAGATCCCCCTGGGGGACCGGCGGAACATGGCCTACGCGGGGACGGTGGTGACCTACGGGCGGGGGAAAGGGATCGTGGTGGCCACCGGGATGCGCACCGAGTTCGGGCGCATCGCCGGGATGCTGCAGACCATCGAGACGGGGCGGACGCCGCTGCAGGAGAATCTGGATCGGGTGGGCCACGCCCTGGCCCGCGCCGCCCTGGGGGTGGTGGCCCTCATCGTGGCCCTGGGCCTAATCCGGGGCCAACCGTGGCTGGAGATGCTCCTGTTCGGCCTGGCCCTGGCCGTGGCGGTGGTGCCCGAGGCCCTGCCGGCGGTGGTCACCATCTCCCTGGCCCTGGGGGTGCAGCGCATGGTGCGGCGCAACGCCCTGGTGCGCCGCCTCCCCGCCGTGGAGACCCTGGGCAGCACCACGGTCATCGGCACGGACAAGACAGGCACCCTGACCAAGAACGAGATGACGGTGCGGAGGATCTTCCTATGCGGACAGACCTGGGAAGTCACGGGGGCCGGCTACGCGCCGGAGGGCGCGTTCCTCCTGGCGGGCGTCCCGACGCCGCCCTCGGAGCCGCTGCGGCGGTT
>NZ_PSLG01000054.1:0-9804 GCF_040289485.1 Thermoflexus sp. | reverse complement strand
GGCCGCCCTGGCCTCCGACGCCCGCCTGCGCTTCCGCCCTGAGGAGGGCCGCTGGCAGGCCCAGGGGGATCCCACGGAGGTCGCCCTGGTGGTGGCGGCGGCCAAGGCCGGCCTGGCGGTGGAAGACCTGGAGGCCCGCTTCCCCCGCGTTCACGAGATCCCCTTCACCGCAGAGCGCAAGCGGATGACCACCCTCCACCGGGGGCCGGATGGGGTCTTCGCGGCGGCCAAGGGGGCGCCCGAGGTGATCCTGGAGGGATGCGCGCGGCTGCTCACGGAGGCCGGGGAGGTCCCCCTGACCCCGGCGGGCCGGGAGCAGATCCTGGAGGTGGCGCGGGCGATGGCCGGGGAGGCCCTGCGGGTGCTGGCCGTCGCCGACAAGGCCGACGCCCGCCCCGAGGACGCGGAGGAAGGGATGACCTTCCTGGGGCTGGTGGGGATGATCGACCCGCCGCGCCCCGAGGCCCGGGAGGCCATCCGGAAGTGCCAGGAGGCCGGCATCCGGGTGGTGATGATCACCGGCGACCATCCCCACACCGCCGAGGCCATCGCCCGGGAACTGGGCCTGCTGCAGAGGGGCCGGGTGATCACCGGGGCCCAACTGGACGCCATGGATGACGCGGCCTTCGAGGCCCAAGTGGAGGACATCGCGGTCTACGCCCGTGTCTCACCGGCCCACAAGCTGCGGGTGGTGACGGCCCTGCAGAAGAAAGGGCACATCGTGGCCATGACCGGCGACGGTGTCAACGACGCCCCAGCCCTGAAGAAGGCCGACATCGGGGTGGCCATGGGGATCACCGGGACCGACGTCTCCAAAGAGGCGGCGGACATCGTCCTGCTCGACGACAACTTCGCCTCCATCGTGGCTGCCGTCGAGGAGGGGCGGACGATCTTCAACAACATCAAGAAATATCTCATGTATTTGCTCTCCTCCAATGTCGGAGAGATCCTGCTGATGGCCGGCGCCAGCCTGGCCGGCCTGCCGCTGCCGCTGACCGCCGCCCAGATCCTGTATGTCAACCTGGCCACCGACGGCCTGCCCGCCCTGGCCCTGGCCGTGGACCCGCCGGAGGAGGACCTCATGCGGCGGCCGCCGCGCCCTCCTCGGGCGGGGATCTTCACCCGTCCGGTGGTCGCCCTGATGCTGGCCGGCGGCCTGTGGTCGGCCCTGGTCAACCTCTCCCTCTTCGCCTGGGCCCTGGGCTCCGGCCGGGGCCTGCCGGAGGCGATGACCATGGCCTTCGTCTCCCTGGTGCTGATCCAGTTCTTCAAAGCCTACAATTTCCGCTCGGACCGCCACTCGGTCCTGCGGCGCCCCTTCGCCAACCGCTGGCTGAACCGCGCGATCCTGTGGGAGACGATGATGTTGCTCCTGCTGATCTACGTGCCCTTCCTGCGGGAGGCCTTCCAGATCTATCCCCTGCCGCCGATCGACTGGGCCATCGTCCTCGCGGCGGCGACGACCGTCGTGCCGGTTTTGGAATGGGTGAAGGCCGCGGAGCGCCGGGGCTGGCTGGGGCCGTTGCCTTCGTAACCCAAGACGGCTTCAGGGGCGCTGGACCTCCCTCCTCTTGGATCGCCGGGGCGGCCCTGGTCAACCTCCGGATTGGGCGATCCCAGCCGATGGGCGGAAAATAGAGGGGAGGGCCCCGATGCATCGAGACCATCGAGGGGACCTGGAGGTTGAAGCCCGATGACGTTCCCGTTGTGGGCCTGGCTGCTCTTCCACGCCGTCGTGATCGCCATGCTGGCTGTCGATCTGGGCGTGTTCCATCGCAACGCCCATGAGGTCTGTCTCAAGGAGGCCATCGCCTGTAGCGTCGTCTGGATCCTGACCGGCCTGGTCTTCAACGCCTTCATCCTCCTCGCCTGGGGCCCCGAGCCGGCGCTGCACTTCCTGACCGCCTATCTGGTCGAGAAATCCCTCAGCGTCGACAACCTCTTCGTCTTCGCCGTGATCTTCGCCTACTTCGGCGTCCCCGCGGCCTATCAGCATCGGGTCCTGTTCTGGGGCATCCTGGGCGCCGTGGCCATGCGCGCCACGTTCATCTTCGCCGGCGTGCAATTGCTGCAGGCGTTCCACGGGATGGTTTACGTCTTCGGCGCCTTCCTGGTCTACGCCGGGATCCGCCTGGCCCGTCGGGTGGAGGAGGAGGTGCGCCCGGAGCATAACCCGGTCCTGCGCCTCGCCCGGCGCTTCCTCCCCATCGCGCCGGACTACCGCGGCCAGCGCTTCCTGGTGCGGGAGGACGGGCGCTGGATGGCCACGCCCCTGCTCTTAACCCTGCTGGTGATCGAGAGCACCGATGTGATGTTCGCCCTGGACTCGGTGCCGGCCGTCCTGGCCATCACCCCGGAGCTGTTCATCGCCTACACCTCGAACATCTTCGCCATCCTGGGCCTGCGGGCCCTTTACTTCGTGCTGGCTGGCCTGATCCAACGCCTCCGCTATCTCCACCTCGGCCTCTCCCTCATCCTGGTTTACATCGGCGTCAAGATGCTGCTCTCGGACCTGGTGAAGGTTCCGCCCGCCCTCTCCCTGGGGGTGGTGATCTCGGTCCTACTGGTCAGCGGGCTGACCTCATGGGCCGCCGAGCGCCACGAGAAAGCCCACGCCGGCGCCTTCCCGCTGGGCGAGGAGCCGGCGAAGGGGAAGGCGCGGCGTTGACCCGGCCCGCGGAGGGCATGGGGAGGAGGATCCGCGATGCCCCGACAGCTCAGCCTCTTCGAGGCCCTCCCGCCGCCGCCCTTGCGACCCGAGACGCCGCTGGCGGAGGCCCGTGCGGCCTTCGAGGCCCATCTGCGGGGCGGCGATTACTCCCGGCACACCGTCTATTTCTTCGTCCATGACCTGCGGCTGCTGGGCCGCTTCCTGGGCGATGGCCGGCCCATCGGGGCCGTCGGCCTGCGGGATCTCAACGCCTTCGTCGACTGGCTGCGGCGTGGCCGGGGGGCGCCCTGTTCCCCCAAATCGCTGCGGCGCCGCATCACCTCCCTCAAGGCCTTCTTCCGCTGGCTGCACGAGGACCTCCGCGTCCTCCCCTACAACCCCGCCGAGGGCCTGGTCTACCCCGAGGCCCCGGAGCCCCTCCCCGAGGTCCTCACCCCCGACCAGATCCAGGCCGTCCGGGAGGCCGCCGAGGCGATCCGGCGGGAGGGGGACGCCCGGCCGCGGACGTTGATCACGCTGTTGCTCCACACCGGCCTCAAGAAAAGCGAGGTGGCCGCCCTCCGCCTGGACCATTTCGAGTTCGAGGAGCCGGCGGTGTGGGTCCGTTACACCCATCCGCGCTACCGCCACAAGGAGCGCCGGCTCCCCCTGCCCCCCGAATGGCCAGCGCTGTTCCAGGAATACCTCCGGCAGTATCGGATCGCGGGGCGCGTTTTCCCCTGGACGCCGCGCAACTTGGAATACGTGCTGGACGATGTGGCCGCCCGCGTCGGCCTGGACCACCTCTCGTTCGAGTCCCTGCGATGGACCTGCGCGCTGCAGGATTTCCTAGGGGGGATGGACCCCGAGGCCCTCCGCCGCAAACTGGGCCTCTCCGAGATCCAGTGGCGAGAGACGCGGCGTCGGCTGCAGGCCCTGGCCGATCGCTATCCCCGCGGGCCCTGAGCGCCCCGCACCGCTCGTGTATCGTCCGCTTTTGGGGCGTTGGGGGGACGGATACGGAAGATGGCGCGGCGGCCCGGCCATGGGCTATCATCATCAGGAACGCGGCGGTCGGAGGGAAGGGCGCCGATGAAAGGGTGGTGGTCGGTCCTGGGGACGGTGGACTATGAGGCGGCGTGGGCGCTGCAGCGGGCGTTGGCCGACCGGCGGGCGGAGGGGCTTCTCCCGGACACGCTGCTTCTCTTGGAGCATCCGCATGTGTTCACCCTGGGGCGCTCCGCGCGGCCCGAGCACATCCTGTGGGATGCGGCCGAACGGGCCCGGCGGGGCGTGGCGGTGGTGGCCACCGACCGGGGCGGCGACGTCACGTATCACGGGCCGGGCCAGGTCGTGGGCTATATCATCATGGACCTGAAGGCGCGGGGCGCCGACAAGACGGCCTTCGTTCGCGGCATCGAGCAGATGCTGATCGAGGCGCTGGCCCGCTTCGGCATCGCCGCGGGGACCCTCCCGGGCGCCCCCGGGGTTTGGGTGCAGCCCGACGTCATGAGCCGTTGCGCCTGGTGCCCACCCGCCCTGCGGCGGGCCCCGGCCAAGATCGCGGCCATCGGCGCCCGGGTGGACGCCCGGGGCATCACGATGCATGGGTTCGCCCTGAACGTCTGCCCGGACCTCACGTATTTCACCGGCATCATCCCCTGCGGCATCCCGGACAAAGGGGTGGTCTCGATGGCGATGTGCATCGGGGAGCCGGAGGATGCGGGGCAGCGGGCCCGGCTGATGGCCGCCGTGCAGGAGGAACTGGCCCGGCGCTTCGGGGCCGTCTTCGGGCTGGAGATGGAGCCGGTGGCGCCCGATCGCCTGTGGGCCCTGGCCTTCCCCGCCGGTGTCCCAACGGCTCCCTTCGGAGAGGCAAAAGGTCCGTGAGGCCGGGGGCCCGCTAACCTAGTTACCTCCCCCGCGCTGCTTCGACGTAAGGATCCGGTTCTGAGGAGGGCTGCGGACTCGGAAGAGGGCCCAGCCGGCCCAGCTCTCGGTCGGCCTCTCGACGGCCGAGCTGGCAGATCTGATTCAGATCACGGGCCAGCAGCAACCACCGGATCCCCTGAAGCTGGGTCTGGGGGTTCCGCGCCTTTTGAGCTCCCCCCTGCCAGAGGAGCTCGTAGTAGAATTGGCTGACTTGAGGCTCGCATGTCCGGAAGGCCCCCTGCGCCCACGCCTTCAGGAAGGCATGGCGGGCCAGTTCCCAACGGCGCTCATGGAAAGCCCGCTGGGCGATCGCAAGGGGGGGACGGCGTTTAGAGGGCGGAAGCCCGAAGCGATCAGCCCTTTGCTCGGCCCTGGTCCAGCGGTCGATGAGCGGCGCCCCATCTCCTGGCCGGGCAAACATGGCCTCGATCTCCGCTTCATAGGCTAGCCGAGCCACCTCCATCCGGCTCTCCGGGCATCCGGGCCGAGACGGGTCCTCAAGGGTTTTCCAGCCCAGGTCCGCAGCCGCTTCATAATTCACGCTGCTGATCAATCGTTGCATGGCCTCCAGGAGGTCCGTGTATGGATCGCATGGCGTCGGGGTGGGGAAGGGCGATGGGAGGGAGGGCCCGGCGCCTGGGAGAGCTGTAGGGGTGGGTGCTGGTCGACCTTCAGGGAGGAGTATGAGGAGTATGGCAAGCCCAACCAGCAGCACAATCCCCACGGCTCCAACGAGCACGGGCCAAGGCACGAGCCGCTGAAGGTCAGAAAGCCAGGATGACTGCTCAGGCGAGTCCGGTATTCGGACGGGCGGCTTCATGGAAGCCTCCTTTCGCTGATTGGACACCCCATTCTGAGAGGGAAGCGGGATGGGACCGGACGATGTCCTCCAGAGGCACCCCAGGATCGACCCCTTCTATCCGGAGAACAAGGATGTGACATTTGGGCTGGCGCGCCTCGATCGGGAGGGCCCATGTGCTGAAGATGGGCGCGTAGTCTGGCCGTTGGGGCTGGTTGAGGATCTCCCGGCGGGCCCGGATCCCAGCGCGGACCTGATCGGCGACTCGTTGCATTCCCTCCGGGACGATGTTGGCGAGGACGACATCAAAAGCCCTTCCGGGGTGGGCCGGCGGGCGGGCCTGCGGGACGCCCGCGCCGGCGTCGAGTTGGCGGAGGCCAGTGAGCACCGCATTCACCACCGGATCGATATAGGTGAAGAACTGGCGATTGCTGGAGGAATAATAGGCGGGCAGCTCGTCACGGAGGAACCGGTAGGTGAGGAGGCCGCCCCGCTGAGGCAGGGCGAGGTTCAGGAGGTTGTTGAGGGAAACAGGGGTGTCCTCGTGGAGGGCTCCTCCGGCTGCCCCAACGATGAGGGCGATCATCCCCAGGTCGAGATCCACAGGCTCTGCGGCGAGGTTATCGGCCATGATCCATCCCCAAACGATCCTGTCGGTCCGGTGCTTGATGTCCAGGAACCGCTCCCGGAGTGGGGTGAAAGCGGGCAGTGCGGTCCCGACGAAGATGGGGGTATCGGGGAAGCGTCGGTTGAGTGAGACCAGGATGGGCACAAAGAGCGGGGCCTGGCCACCCAGGGATAGAAAAGCCAGGATCAGCCCGGGGTGACGGTTGCCGGTGCGCCGGAGGATGGTGTCGATGAACTCGGCGGTTTCTTGGGTGATCGGAGGTCCCCAGCGGTCGATTTGTTCGAGGACTTCCGGAATGGGTTGGTTGGCGAAGCCGAGGTCAAAGGCATCGGAATGGGCGTAGTGGATGGGAGGACGGCGGCTCGGGAGCCCATTGTGGAACCTCATGCGCTGCTGCGCATCATGTTCGACGATGAGGACCCCGCTGATCAGCTCGTCGAGACCCATCCAGTATAGGATGGTTAGCAACCGGCCGGCGAGGCGGGTCCCGAAGGTCCCGACGCCGACGAGGGCCACGGATCGGGTCAGCTCGGGGCGAAGCCGGCGTGACTTGGAGGCTGGACTCGGTTGATATAGGAGGATCACTTCGCGCGGGGGCCTCGACCGGCGGACGATCCACACCAGGAGGAGGGCCAGCAGGAGGACCAGAATCAGAATCGGGCAGATCCCGGGGACCAGGCGCAGGTCGAAGCCATTGAGGAATCCTTCGCCGATCATGGTGGACCTCCTCTCGGAATCCTTTGGTTCTGGCCTCATGGTAGCCTGAGAAACGCTGGATGTTTTGCCAATTGAGCAAAAAATGTTGCAGAGGTGCAAGCGTTGCATCCCTGTCAAAATCTTTTGCAGAAATCGCAAAGCTGAGACCGAGCGGGCCATATCATTAGTAATCGAGTATCTTGGGGGAGATGTAACGATGGCAGAGAACCGGACGTTCGGTGAGTGGTTAAGGTGGCTGCGGGAACAAACGGGGCGATCGCAGACATATATGGCCGATGTGCTGGGAGTTCATCCCTCACAGATCAGTCGATGGGAGCATGGGCGTATGCGCCCCACCCCAGATCAACTGGTGAAGATTATCCAATTCCTGCGAGACGAGCGCCCTGCGCGTCTAGAGGAAGAGGAATGGGAGAAGTCCCTGCAGCTTCTCGAGGAAAGCTATGGACAAAATCCGATTTTATCCTCCATGATCGAGACGTTATTCCAACGTTCTCAGAAGCTGCCCCAGCTTCGGGCAATGATTCAAAAATTTTTGGCGGATCTTTATGAGATACTGGGAGGGCTGATCGCAACGGATGAGGCCATCCAGGGACGCCTATGGGAGACGGCGAACCATCAGCTCCAACAGTTGACAAACAAGCTGGAAGACAATCATTTTAGCGATCGTTTGAGCCTCGAACTTAACCGCCGCAAGGGTTTCGTTTATTATCGCTTGCTTCGATATGATCGTGCCTTGGAAACGATCGACCAAGTCATCGCTCAAGCGAAGAAGATCCGAGATCTGCGCGCCCAAGGGGAGGTCCTTGTGCTACGGGGGGATCTGAATCGGCGTATGGGCAAGTTCGATGGGGCGCGTCAGGATTTTCGCACGGCTCTTGAGTGCTATGACCAGCTGAATGGTCCGGAAGGGATTTATGGAAAAGTGCGTTGTTATCGCAAGATGGCCATCACTTATCTTCTTCAGGGGTGGCCGAAGCGAGCGGAATATGTGCTTTCACTTGCCCGCGTGGCCAATACACAACTAGGTGATTTCACAGAAGAATTTAAAATCCAGCAGGCACAAGCCTGGATAAATCTTCAACAAGGGCGCTGGGACCAGGCTGTGGCGGCGCACCAGGAAGTGGTCGCCCGATTGCAGGCCCGTCAGGACCTGGATCCATGGGTATTGGCCAAGGCCTTCCGGTATATGGGGGATGCCTATCGGATTGCACGACAATATGAAAAAGCTGAGGATTCTTATAACACAGCACAGCAGATTTGTAACCAGCTGCGGGCAGAAGGAAGGGACACGCGGCTGATCGAGGCCATGATCGCCCTGGGTCTTGCGCGGATTAAACTTAGGCAACCGGACATGCACCAGGCACAGGCTTGGATTAAACGAGCAAAGCAGTTCATTGAGGCCATCCAAATGGACTCTCGGATCCCTGAAGCCAAAATGGAACTGGCAGAACTCATGTGGCAGTTGAACGACCACCAACAGTCTTGGACACTTTTGGGGGAGGCTCAGAAATAGTTCGAACAATTTAAGCACTGGGCCTATTATGCGCAGTGTGAAACCATTATTTGCCAATGGCTAGTGGCGGAGGCGGGTGATCAGCCCTCAGAAGAGGACTGGGACCAAGTTACAGAGGAGGTGAATGAGATTTATAAGCTGGCTTTCGATCCCCAGCCACAAGAAAAGATAGTGGACGCAGAAGATCGATCAAAGGCCTTGCCAGAACGCTTGAGTGACGAGATCCCCTTGCTTTATTATCACTTGGCCATTGCGAAGAAAGAGCAAGGTCGCTTGGGATTATGGATGGGCAAAACGAAGGAGGGAGAGCAAGCACTTAAAGAGGCCTTGACTTATGCTTCAAAGTTTAACTCTCGCTTTCTACAGGAAGTGTTTGAGGCGATCAAGCAACTCTTTAAGAATCTGGGCGCCCGGAATAGTCGGCAGACCGCGGCCTTGCGCCGGCGGTTTCACCAATGGCTGGCTGCTCATGAGGATCCCTATCTTCGCCGAATGGCCGACCAGATCTAGGGGCAGAGAGAAGCTCCGCGAGCAAGGCGACGGAGGGCTTGTGAGCTGGGGGGCCCGCCGCGCGGCGGGCCCCCCAGCGTTCCGTGGGCGTGGGGATCATTCGGCGAAGAGCGCAAAGAACGGCGGGAACATGAACAGCAGGCCGAGGCCGATGAGCAGAAAGGTGGCCGCGAGGATACGAGGGAGATGGACCTCCCGCTCCCGCCACATCCGATGGAGGATGCCCCAGGCCGCCAACCAGATCAGCACCGAAAGGGTGGTCTTCCCGCTCAGGGTCCGGCGGGGGGATAGAACTTCAGGATCTGGGCGAAGCCTGAGACAACCTCAGCGAGAAACGTCACCAGGCCCAAGACGAAGGTTCCGATGCCAGCCGCGAGAAAGGCGGCGGCGGCCATACCACTGGGGACGCGTTCCATCGGCGCGCGCATGGCAGCCTCCTGGGATCTCATCGGATCGGCGCGGCCTTGGTGATCAAAGCGCCAAATAGACCGGCGATGCCGGCGGCGGCGAAGGCCAGGACGAAGAGCGCGATCACGGCGCGGCGGATCCGATCCTCGTGGGCCAGTTGGGACCCGTAGCGCGCGACCAGGTAGGCCACCGCGGTGGCCAGGATGGGCGCCACCCAGCCGATGTGTTCTTTCCATTCCATCCCGAAGGTGTGCCAGAGCCGGGTCTCCGGCCGGCTCAACAGATAGGCCCGAGGGTAGAGGGTCAGATCCGCCCCTTGCGGCGGTTTGGCCCGGTACCACGGATAGACGATGTAGGTGCCGGTGAGCACGGTGAGCCAGGCGACCATGGCCATAATCCAGGTGCCGGCCATGAGCCGGCGCAAGCGCTCCCGGATCCCCTCGCTGGTCACCAGCTCGGCCCGGAAACTCCACAGGCCGGCGAGTCCTCCAGCGAAAGCCAGGAGGAACACGGCTCCCAGCCCCATTCCATGGATGAGGCTCCACCACTCCCGTGGGCTCAGCGACATGGGCCACCTCCCTTACGCGCGTCATTTGCTTGCCCACCCTCAATCTTATGAAGGCGGAGGACGATGGAACAGAGGCAAA